>DATDEG010000150.1:0-8216 GCA_036523465.1 bacterium | reverse complement strand
CGTACGCTTGGCAGAGTTTATTGACCGCTATCTTCAACCGGCTCACGTTACACTTGAAACGGGCTGCGGTCTTAGCACGCTAGTAATCCTCCGAGCCAGTGTACAGCAGCACATTGCCATCACGCCCAATGTCGATGAGTTCGAAGTGATTCGTGAGTTCTGCGGAAAGTCGGGCTTGGATTTTGAAAGGCTGCTGCCGATTGGGCGGTACTCGCAGGAGTATTTGCCGACTGCCGACTTGCCTCAATTGGATCTTGTGCTCATCGACGGTGACCACTCCTTCCCCGTCCCGTTCATCGACTGGTACTACACCGCAGATAAACTTAGGGTCGGAGGGGTGATGATCGTTGATGATGTGCATATCGGCACGGGAAGGATTCTGGCCGCTTTCATGGCCGCGGATCCCAAGTGGGACGACGTGTTCCGGGTCCTTGACCGAAGTGCCGCTTTCAGGAAGGTGTCCCACCCGATACACGACGATCGGTGGGCGAGACAGCCGTACATTAGGCCAATCTACTCGCTTCGGACACGTTTACGAAGACTCGCCTCGCGAGCAGTCAGGGTCGTGACGCGTAGATTGAGGTAACGCTGTTCTAGGCCGGCATCGCCGCTCCCCGCGCGGCGTTTCGCCTCTCCCGCTGCTACTCGTTCGCACTCGCTGACGCGGCGGGCGTCCCTGTTCAAAACCGGCGGGAGGCCGGTTGGTCTCCGGTGCGTTCGATTCGCACGGCCCTCCGCCAGAAGCCCAACGCCGCCAGCGAACGGCGTCAAGCCTCCCGCACGCTCGCCAATCGCTCCAGGGCAACAGGATCGTGCGAGAGCACGAGATTGACGGTTTTGTCTTCTCGGGGGCAGAGGCGGAAGACATCCTCAGGCTTCCGTACGGGCTGCACCTGCGTACGATCCGACTGCGCCTCGTGCAAGGCGATGCCCGACAGCTCGTAACGGTCCATCAACAGCTCAAGGAACTCCCGCGGGGCATCCCCCATCTCCCGCAACGCTTGCGGGAAGAACTCGACGAACAAGGTCAGGCGCGGGCTCCGGTCGATGGTTTTCGCCAACCCCAGGAGCGCGCCCATCTCAGCCCCTTCGATGTCCATCTTGATCGCGTCGATCGGTGCCGCCGCGACGAGGAGGTCATCGGGCACGACGGCCTCGACGTCGACGAATGCGCCGCCCCGCGGGGCATCAAAGTACCACATCGCATGCGTTTCGCGCAGGGTGTGGGCACCAGTATCGCGCTCGTTGGCACGGTAGAGTCTGCGCATCCCCGCCGTGTGCCATGCGGCTTGGTTGAACGCCGTCACCTGCTCGTACCCGTTGAGGGCGATGTTCCGGGAGAGGTGGGCGAAGTTGCGCGGCTCCGGTTCGAACGCGAACACGCGCCCGGCCGGGCCGACCAGGATCGCGGCAAGCAGGGTGAAGTAGCCGATGTTCGCCCCGAAGTCGGCAACGCGCTGCCCGGGCCGGATCACATCCTTGAAGATTTGTGTCGTCAGTGGTTCCTTCGGTGTCCGGATGTAGCTGCGGAACGTACGGCGCAACGGTGACGGCTCCCAGGGGTTCAGGTACATCCGGCTGCCCTCGATCTCCCAGACCGTCTTCCGGACGGGAATCCAGGTGAGATCCTGCAGCGCGTAGTACGCTGACCGGAGCAGACGAAGATCGCGGACGCGGCGGCCGAGAGGGGACGCGGCTACTCCGTCCCACGGAGAGCGTAGTCGATCGATCAGCGGCAATCGCCTCACATGTTCCCTCGTCTTCTCTCCCGATGAGTTCTGCGGCCGCGGTCGCATCACTCTCGCTAGTGGCGTTCAATTCGCCTTCGGGACGTCCCGGGAAGTGCAGGACTCTCGCCGCGGGTCCATGAACCTGCGCGGGTGTGATGAGAGCGCTCGCGGGCGCCGGCGGAATATTGCTCATCGGCGTCATCCTCTGGGACGCGTTCGAAACAGTCGTCCTTCCTCGCCGCGTGACACGCCGGTTCCGTCTGGCCGTCCTATACTTCGAGACGATGTGGGGGGTCTGGTTCGGGATCGCCAGAGCGATCCGCAGCCCCCGGCGGCGCGAGAGCTTTCTCAGCCTGTTCGGACCGCTCTCGCTGGTGGTGCTGCTGGCCACATGGGCTGCCTCGCTCGCCGTCGGTTTCGCGCTCGTCTACGTTGCGGCAGGACTTCCCGCATCCCCGGTCGGAGGGTCTCCGTCCTCGCCCGCGGCCGCGTTCGGGACCGCGCTGTATTTCAGCGGCAGCACGATCTTCACGCTTGGGCTGGGCGACATTGTCCCGCACACCTGGCTGACGCGCGCGCTCACCGCCATCGAAGCGTTCACGGGCTTCGCCTTCCTCGCTCTCGTCATCAGCTACCTTCCCGTGATCTATCAGGCATTTTCCAGACGGGAAGCCCACATCGCCATGCTGGACGAGTGGGCGGGGTCGCCGCCGTCGGCCGGAGAATTACTGCGCCGCCTCGGGCGCTGGGACGACCTCAGCGTCCTCGACGGATTCTTCTCGACTTGGGAACAGTGGGCCGCGGAGTTGATGGAAAGCCATATCTCCTATCCGATCCTCGCCGGATTTCGCTCTCAGCACGGGAACGAGTCGTGGCTGGCGGCGTTAACGATGGTGCTGGACGCTTCCGCCCTCGTCCTCAGCGGCGTGGAAGGCGTGCGGCCGCGGCAGGCCTCGATGGCGTTTGCGATGGCACGGCACGTCGCCGTCGATCTGTGCCAGGTCCTGGACACGCCGCCGCAGCCGCCGTCCCGCGACCGCCTCCCGCCGGAAGAGTTCCGGCGCCTGCGCGTAGCCTTGAAGGAGGCCGGCGTCACCCTTCGTGACGGCGAAGACGTCGAGCAACGACTCGCCGAGCTCCGGCAGAGCTATGAGCCCTACGTCAGCGCACTCGGAAACGCTCTCTTGTTGGCCCTTCCGCCATGGTTGCCGCGTGATGGAGCGAAGGACAACTGGCAGAAGACTGCCTGGCATTGAGCAGATTCTACGGACCAACCGCGGCATCCAGTCCCGGGACCGGCAAAGGAGGTGATCCGGCAACCATGGAGCTCTATGGGGTTGACGCCTACTCACCCAGCGAGGTCGCCGAACGCGTCGAAGCCGTCGGCGTACGGAAGGCCCGCCTGCCGTTCGTGCAGCTGTTCACGCTTGGCGTGCTCGCCGGTGGGTTCATCGGCCTCGGCGCATTGTACTACACACTCGTCGTCAGCGATGCGAACCTCGGCTTTGCCGCGCGCCGCGTACTCGGCGGGCTGGCGTTCTCGCTGGGCCTCATCCTCGTCGTCGTCGCCGGCGCCGAGCTGTTCACCGGAAACAACCTGCTCGTCATGGCCTGGGCGGGGCGGCGAATCTCGGGGGCCGAGCTGCTCCGGAACTGGGTCATCGCTTACCTCGGCAACTTCGTCGGCGCCTTTGGCCTCGCGCTGCTCGTCGTCCTCTCCAGACAGGGGATGATGAACGGCAGCAGCGTGGCGGCGCAGGCAACCGCGATCGCCACGGCTAAAGCCTCGCTTCCCTTCGCCGAGGCGTTCTTCAAAGGGGTCCTCTGCAACGTCCTCGTCTGCCTGGCCGTTTGGCTGGCGATGGCGGGACGGAGCGTGACGGACAAGATCCTCGCCGTGGTCTTCCCCATCTCCGCATTCGTTGCGGCCGGCTTCGAGCACAGCGTCGCAAACATGTATTTCCTCTCCGTCGGATTCCTGCTGGAGGGCAACCTACTCAACCCGGGATTCGTGCGCAACCTCGTGCCGGTCACCTTGGGGAACATCGCCGGCGGCGGCATCATGGTCGCACTCATCTACTTCATCGTGTATCGCCTGCGGGTGAACAGGACGGAGTGACGGGTAACCCCCAACCCCACCTGTCCCTCCGGACAGGTGATCGCCCTGGCCCGGTACGGGAAGCGGGGCTTGCTCCGGCGAGGTTATCCTGAACGAGGGCCATGAACCCACGCGACCCACAAGATGGGATGAGCCCGGTGGATGCCGGAGCGGAGGATCGCCACATCGGCGAGCTTCGGATCCTCAATGCCATCGCCGAGGCATTGAACAATTCGCCGGACGTCCAGCAGGCGCTGGAGCGCACGCTCGACCTCGTCGGAACGCTTCTCGGGTTGCAGACCGGCTGGATCTGGTTGACCGACGCGGAGACCGGACAGTTCTACAACGCTGCCGCGCAGAATCTACCCCCGTATCTGCAGGCGCCTGTCCGGATGACCGGCCGGGCGTGCTGGTGCCTGGACGAGTTCAGAGATGGGGCGCTCACGCCCAAAAACATCGACGTGATGGAGTGCAGCCGCCTCCGGCCCGCCGTCCTGCGCCAGGCGACGGATCTGACCCACGGTCTCGCCTACCACGCGAGCATCCCGTTGTACTTCCAGGACAAGCCGCTCGGTATCCTGAACATCACGGGGCCGGCCTGGCGCCGGCTCACCGACGAGGAACTGCACCTGCTCTCCACGATCGCCTACCAGGTCGGGATCGCCATCGAGCGCGCCCGGCTGGCGGACGAGAGCACACGCCTCGCCCGCGCCGAGGAGCGAACCCGTCTGGCGAGAGAGATCCACGACACGCTAGCACAGGGGCTGACGGCCATCGCGCTTCACCTCGAAGGAGCGCTGAGACATCTCACGACACAACCGGATCGCGCCCGAGAACGCCTTGAACGGGCGCTCCAGACAGCCCGGGAAAGCCTCGAGGACGCCCGCCGATCCGTGCTCGACCTACGTGGAGGCCCCCCCGCGGGTAAGCCGTTGGGTACCGCCATCCGGTCGCTGGCGCGCTCCTTCACGGCCGAAACCGGTGTGCGAGTCCGTGTGCGTGTGGAGCAGAAACGACCGCTGCCGCTCCGCGTGGAATCCGAGCTCTTTCGCATCGCCCAGGAGGCGCTCACGAACATCCACCGTCACGCCCAAGCGACTGAGGCAGAGGTGCGGCTCCAGGATACGCCGCGGGGTGTCCGGCTGTCCGTTCATGACAACGGCACCGGATTCAATCCCCGAACGGCTGGCGCCGACCGGCACGGGCTTATCGGGATGCGCGAACGTGCCCGCCTGCTCGGCGGGACGCTTCGTATCACGAGCCGCAGGCAGCCGCCGTCCGGCACGACGGTCGTCGCCTCCGTCCCGGCAGGGGAGGGACGGGAATGATCCGTATCGTCGTCATCGACGACCACCCGGTCGTGCGCGAAGGGCTCGTTGCATCTCTGGAAGACGACCCGGAGTTCGAGGTGGTCGGCGCCGTGGGATCGATCGAGGAAGCACTGCCGCTGGTGAGCGCTCGGCGACCCGACGTCGTCCTGCTCGACCTCGAACTGCCGGGCATGGACGGGCTCGCGGCCATCCCGGTCCTCGGGGCGGCGAGTGCCGACACCCGGATCCTTATCCTTACCGCGTACGACACCGATGAGCGCGTGCTTGGCGCGATCCGAGGCGGCGCGAAGGGCTATCTTCTCAAGGGAGCCCCACTGGGGGAGATCGCCCGCGCGATCAGGGCGGTGTATGCCGGTGAGACCTATCTCGAGCCGCGCATCGCCACCAAGGTTGTGGCTGAGCTCGGCCCAGGACGCCGTCCGGGCACGTTAAGCCGCCGCGAGCGCGAGGTCTTGCGCCTCATCGCCGGCGGACAGTCGAACAAACAGATCGCTCTTGCGCTGGGTATCACAGAACGGACCGCGAAGTTCCACGTCACCTCGATACTGAACAAGCTCGGAGCGGAGAACAGGGCGCAGGCGGTCGCACTCGCCGGGCAGCGCGGCCTGCTCTAGGAGGCCGGGGAGGCTCTGCGCGGCTCCTCCTCCCTGGCCGGACGGCCAGGCTTTCCCCTGACCCATCCGCCGGATCGTATTCCCCTCTTCAGCACAATGGCGCCGCAGCGTCCAGATGACATGCTGAGACCGGCGGACGCCGCCCTGGTCAGGGCGGTGATCCGGTGCAGCGCTCAACGCGCAGGGTCGGGAGGAGATGGCATGCAGCTTCGCGATCGGGTCGCAGTCATCACGGGAGCCTCCCGTGGATTGGGGCGTGAGGTCGCGCGTGTGTACGCCGGGCGGGGAGCCCGTCTGGTCCTCGTCGCGAGGGGAGAAGCCGACCTCCGCAGAGCGGCCGAAGATGTGGCCGGCACGACCGACGTGCTGGCCGTCGCCGCCGACGTGAGCGAGGAGGCCGAACAGATCGCCGCGGCCGCGCTCGATCGATTCGGCCGGGTCGACGTGCTCGTCAACAACGTCTCCGAGATCGGCCCGAGCCCGATGCCGGTGCTCGAAGCGTACCCGTGGGATGCCTTGCTCAAGGTCCTCCGCGTGAACGCCGTCGCGCCGCTCCATCTGACCCAGCTGCTTCTGCCTCAGATGAAGGCGCGTCGAGAGGGGATCATCATCAACGTGAGCTCCGACGCCGCTGTCCAGGCGTATCCGGGGTGGGGCGGGTACGGAGCGAGCAAGGCGGCGCTCGAGCACCTCTCGCGCGTCCTTGCCGCGGAGCTCGAAGGCAGCGGAGTCCGGGTCTACGTCGTTGATCCCGGCGACATGAATACGGAGATGCACCAGCTGGCAGAACCCGGCATCGACCTCTCGCATCTTCCCGGACCAGAAGTCCCCGCGCCCGCGTTTGTGCGTTTGGTGGAAGAGGAGCAGGTCCCCTGGGGACGGTTCGAGGCGATGAAGATGGTTGCGCCGACCGGTGTGGGTGCGCGCTGACGGCCGTGAGCGTCGCAACTGCCCCACCGCTGCCAGAATTCCGCCTCCCTCCCGAACTCGAAGCGCATGAGCCCCCGGAGGCCCGCGGGCTCTCGCGCGACGGAGTCCGGCTGCTCGTCTCCTACCTGCGTGCCGACCGCCTCGCCCACGCCCGGTTCACGGATTTCCCCAACCTCCTCCGGCCGGGCGACCTCGTCGTCGTCAATACCTCGGCGACGCTGCCGGCCGCGGTGGTGGCCAAGCGCGCGGACGGGTCGGAGATCGCGATGCATCTCTCGACGCAGCTTCCCGCCGACCTTGTCGTCGTCGAGTTCAGGAAGACCGTCGTACAGGCGGGGGAAGCCTTCGCCCTTCCGGCCGGGGGGGCGGTCGTGGCGCTCGCGCCGTACCCCAGGTCCTCACGCCTGTGGGTCGCGCGACTGACCCTACCGGGGCCGTTGTTATCCTATCTGGCCGCCTGGGGGCGTCCGATTACCTATCCCTACGTGCGGGGGCAGTGGCCGATCGAGATGTACCAGACGGTGTATGCCGCCGTGCCGGGGTCGGCGGAGATGCCGTCCGCGGGACGGGCGTTCACGCCGGAGATCCTCGACCGTCTTTCTGCCCGGGGAATTTACTTCGCCTCCGTCGTTCTACACGCCGGGGTGGCCAGCTTGGAGAACGACGAGGCTCCGTACGAAGAGTGGTTTGAAGTCCCGCACGAGGCCGCCGCCGCCGTGGCGCGCGCGCGAAAACACGGCGGCCGCGTCATCGCCGTGGGCACGACGGTCGTCCGCGCGGTGGAGAGCGCCGCGGACCCATCAGGGCGGACGATCGCCGCACGCGGATGGACCGATCTTGTGATCACCCCTGAACGGGGACTGCGGGTTGTCGACGGTCTCCTGACCGGATTCCACGAGCCGAAAGCCACGCACCTTGCGATGCTCGCGGCGATCGCCGGCCGCGCGCATCTCGAGCGCGCGTACCACGCAGCACTGGAGGCCGGATACCTCTGGCACGAGTTCGGCGACCTGCACCTCATACTCCCTAACTGACGCGATCCGCGGAACGTTCTGCGCTATCCGGAAGCGGTCAGTTGCACGCGGTTCCGTCCCTGACGCTTGGCATCGTAGAGCGCGGCGTCCGCCTTCCGCACGAGGGCCTCGAAGTCCGCCCCATCCTGCGGACAACCGGCGACACCAGCGCTCACGGTGAGGCGGCCAAACGGCAGGACCTCCGCGCCCCGGAACGGATAGCTCTCGACAAGCCGGCGGAGCCGCTCCACGGCCTCGAACGCCTCGCGCTTGGAAGTCCCCGTCATGATGAGCGCAAACTCATCCCCGCCGTAGCGGGCGAGGACGTCGCTGACCCGCAGGTTGGTCCGCAGTAGGTCGGCCAGCTCCCTGAGCCCCTCGTCCCCGGCGAGATGGCCGAGGGTGTCGTTGTACGGTTTGAGGAAGTCCACGTCCAGCATGACGAGCGCGGCGTATCCTCCGTACCGGCTGATCCGGGCGACCTCGGCTCTCAGGATCTC
>DATDEG010000149.1:0-1767 GCA_036523465.1 bacterium | reverse complement strand
GGCGCCGGCCGAGGCGGCGCAGGACTCCGACGCGGCGCGGCCGCGCGGCCTCCTGGGTCCAGCTAACCGTAGTGGATACGCGGGTCAACATACACGTAGAGGACGTCGACGATGACGTTGATGGCGGCGTAGACGAGGGCGAACATGAGCACGATGCCCTGGATCACAGGATAGTCGCGGGAGGAGATGGCGTTGACCAGGAGGCGGCCGATACCCGGCCAGGCAAATGTCGTCTCCGTCAAGATCGCTCCTCCGAGCAGTGCGCCGAACTGCAACCCGATGACGGTGAGGATGGGAATGAGCGCGTTCCGCAGCGCATGTCGGAGCGTCACCGCTGTTTCGCCGACCCCCTTGGCGCGGGCCGTCCGCACGTAATCCTGATTGAAGGTCTCGAGCAGACTGCTGCGCGTCATCCGGGCGATGATCGCGACCGAGAACGCCGCCAGGGCGATCGTCGGCAGGACAAAGGAAGCGGGGCCGCCGAATCCGCCGGCGGGGAGCCAGCCCAGGTAGACGGAGAAGAGGAGCATGAGCATCAGGCCGAGCCAGAAGACAGGGATCGACACGCCGAACAGCGCCATGCTCATGATCAGATAGTCGAGCATCGAGTACTGTCTCGTCGCCGAGATGATCCCTGCGAAGAGGCCGAAGAGCGTGGCCACGACGATGCTGGAGGCGGCGAGTCCCACCGTTGCCCCAAGGCGGAGCCGGATCTCTTCCGCCACGGGAGCGCGCGTCACGGCCGACGTTCCGAGATTCCCCCGCAGCAATTGGTTGAGAAAGATCCCGTACTGAACGTGGAGCGGATGGGTCAGTCCCAGCTCGACGCGAATCCGCCGGACTTCCTCATCCGACGCCGTCAACCCGGCGATGACGCGGGCGGGATCGCCGGGGATGAGCCGGATGAGAAGGAAGATGATGATCGTCACTCCAGCGAGGGTCGGAATCGTCAGCGCCACGCGGCGGAGGAGGTAGAGGCTCAGGGAGGACATCAGTCCGAGATGGCTGGAACAGACGTACACGGGGGCCGCCGCCGGACGGCGACGGCCCCCGCACTGCCGGTGTCCCGCGCTACGGTTTCCACGAGACGTTGCTCGTATCCCACTTCTCGTTGGGGAGGACGCGCACGCCTTCGAGGTTCTTCACGGTGACGACGTACCATTTCTGCGTCCACAGGAACACCCAGGGCGCATCGGTCCAGATGAGCTGCTGCGCTTCCTTATAGAAGGCCTTCCGCTTCGCGTCGTCGATCGTGCTGCGAGCGTCGTTGAGCAGTTGATCGACCTTCGGGTTCTTATAGTAGGCCGGCCCCAGGCCGGTCGGCGGGTGCGCCGCCGCAGAGTTGAACTGGCCGTAGAGCGCGCCGTCGCAGTCCAACACCGGCCAGGCCCATCCCAGGACGATCATCTGCACGCGCGTCCGGTCAGGAGGCGTCACGATCATCCCGACGTACGACGGCCAGTCCATCGTGCTGAGGTTGGCGCGGATGCCGACGTTGGACAATTGCGCCGCGACCGCCTGCGCGAACTGGAAGTCCTGGATGTAGCGGCCGGTCGGCGCAAAGAAGTTCACCTCGAAGCCGTCCTTGTACCCGGCCTCCGCCAGCAGTTGTTTCGCCTTGACCGGGTTGTACGGCCAGCCGCCCTCTTGCACCGGAGTGCCTCCAAACATCATCGGCGGGCACGGTGAGACGGAGACGGTTCCCAGATCGAAGAGCACGCTGGCGAGGATGGCCTTCTTGTTGATCGCGTAGTTCATCGCCTGGCG
>DATDEG010000148.1:0-5760 GCA_036523465.1 bacterium | reverse complement strand
CAGAGGAGATAGTTGTAGCACTCGTTGCACACCCACAGGTGATTCCCACGCTCCGCCCAGGGACGCAGGCGCCGGATCAGGGCGCCCACCACACCGGTTCGGTAGACGAAACGCTTCAGGGGGAGGACTGCGGCGTGGAGTTCCAACTGGAGACCCAGCCGCGTGGCGCGACCGTGCTTGCTCCAGAAGTAGACGGCGCCGCGTCCGGCATGGTATTGGCGCCGGGCGGCGTGCTCGACTGACAGCGGATGGTGATGAAGACCGCGCGCCTCAGGCTCGAGGATGATCCGGCCGCCGCGCTGCTTGAAGCGGACGGCGAATTCGATATCCTCCCATCCATAGGTCGCGAATTTCTCGTCGAATCCGCCCGCGGCGGTGAACCCCTCCCGGGTCACCGAGAGATTCCGCCCGGCCACGTGGAATGGGGCGAGATCCTCCCGGCGCCGGATCGTGAGGTCGGGCATCATGTTGCTCGTCCGCATGAACAGCGAGGACAACGTCGCCTGATCGGGAGATGTGCGTCCCTGGACGGCGAGGAACTTCTCGCCGTTCCGATAGTGCCGCAGATGCGCGGCGACGAGCCCACGTTCCGCCCAGACGTCGGGATCGAGAAACAGCAGCACCTCGCCTCCAGCCGCGGCGACCCCCGCATTCCGCGCCGCGGCCAGGCCCCGGTTCGGCTGGCTCACGACCCGAACCGGCACCGGCCCTCGCGCCGCGTGAGCCGCCCCGGCCGTCCCATCCGTCGACCCGTCGTCCACGATGACGATCTCGAACATCCCTTCGGGGAGATTCTGGACGAAGAGCGCATCCAGCGCCCGGGTCAGCGTGGATTCGGCGTTGAAGCACGGAAGGACCACCGAGACGGTGATCATCCGCGCGTCTGGGGGGGACTGCCCGTGCCGCGCAGGGCGGCGAAGGCGCCGTCATAGTACGCCCGCCAGAGCAGGTGATTGTAGCACTCGCTGCACAGCGGTAGGATCGCGTGCCGTTCCGCCCACGGGCGGATCGCCTTGACGGCCGGGGTGATCAGCGGCGTGCGGAAGACCAGCCATTTCAGCGGTAAGAGCAGCGGATCGATCTCGAGGAACAGTCCTAACCGTCTCTTCCGCCCGTGTTTCCGCCAGAAATACACAGCCCCTTCGCCCGCCTGGCGGAGTTTTGGGATCAGGTCCTCGAGACGCTGGATGTGATGATGATAGGCCAGGGCGTCGGGTTCGTATTGAAGGGTAACCCCCGCCTCCTGCAGCCTCATGGCAAGCTCGATGTCCTCCCAGCCGTATCCCACGAAGCTTTCATCGAAGCCGCCGACCTCCCAGAACGCTTCGGCCGTGACGGAGAAGTTCCGCGTGATGACGTGGAGCGGCGAGAGTGCGTCTCTCCGCCGGATCGTGAAGTCGGGTAGGAGATTTGTCGCCCGCATGAACGTCGTCGTCAGTGTCTGGGGCTCCTGAAGGGTGCGGCCCTGCACGCCGGTCCGATGATGCGCCAGATGGTGGCGGAGGTGCCCGGACAGGAACCCGGAGGCCGGGCGGACGTCGGCGTCGAGGAAGAGGAGTACCGGACTGCGTGCCAGTCGCGCGCCGGCGTTGCGCGCCGCCCCGCGACCCTGGTTCTCCCGCCGCTCGTACACAAGCCGCACGGGACCGTCCAGTTGCCGCACGGCTTCGTCGCTGCCGTCCGTCGATCCGTCGTCCACGACGATGATCTCGTACCGGTCAGCGGCGTAGTCTTGCGCGAGGAGGACACGGAGGGTCTCCATGAGGAGATCGCGGCTGTTGTACGTCGGAATGACTACACTGATGTCCATCGGCCTTGCGGAGGGCCCGAAACGCGTGTCCACCCCACCCCCAGGACGGCGAGCAGCATCCACATCCCCAGGCCGAGATGTATCGAGAGCAGCGTTCCATCGAATAGTTGATGGACGATCGCGCCGATGAAGGTTGAAAGGTACACGGCGGCAGTTGTGTGCTGAGGTTCTCGGCGCACCGCATGGTACCATCGCCACCCGCCTAAGATCCCGGCTACGACGATCGCGCCGAACGTCGTGAAACCGACCACGCCGCCCTCCGCGGCCATGTTCGCAAAGATATTGTGGGCGAACGGCATCGGCAGCGTGTTGGGATCGTCGGGAAGACGAAAGGCTGGGTACGCGAGCGAGAATGTGCCCAGGCCGGTCCCCGACAAAGGGTGCGTAATGAAGATGGCCAGTGAGGCACGGATGATATAGAGACGGGCCTTGTTGGCGGAGAGATCGGCGATGGATGCCGCGCGGGAGATCAGGGCGCCACGCTCGGATCCGAAGATGGCAAGGCTCAGCACGACGATCAGCGTGACCGCCATAATCCCGACGACGAGCCGGCGCACACCGGAGAGCCCCAGCACGAGTGCGCCCCCCACCAATGCTCCGAGCCATGCCCCTCGAGTATAGGTAAGGACGAGACCGGTCAGGAGTGCGATGCCAGTGGCCGCCGCCAAGTACCGGCGCCTGCCCCGAAGTTCGAGCACCAGCCCAAGCGCAAGAATGGTGGCGATGAGAAGCGTCGTACCGAGAGCGTTCTGACCCAGCACCGGCGTGAATGCCGGTTGGCCGGTCGTGCGATGCAGCATGACCCCCCACAGCCCTGCGCCGAGCGCCCCTGCGACCCAAGCGATCGCGAGCGGCCGCAGAAACGATGGGTCACGTGTCACCATGGTGGCGGTAGCCCCGAAGGCGAGATAGATCGTCAGCGAGCCTAACCCGATCAATCCCACGGCGAGCGGGCGGTAGGGCGAGAAGAGTCCCGAGATGAGGAACGCGCCGAGGAACGCGGCGAGGAACAGATCGAGGCGGTTCCTCGTCCAGGGCAGGCGGCGTGTGATGCCTGCCTCGATGATGGTCGTGACCAGGAGCAGGAGAAGGCCCCACACGCCATACCCAGCCGAGTACAGCAGCACGGTCGCCAGCAGGCTCCCGCGCCGCAGGCGATCAAGCCATCCCGGGCGCATACGAGGCGAACTCCTGTGCCAGCGATGCAAGATAATGACGGTTGAGCACGCTGCGGGCGGCGAACGGCGCAAGGAGGGCCAGACGGCCAGCCTCCAACCGGCCGACGACAGCGGGGAGGTTTCCCCGGTTCAGTGCGCCCGCGCCCGCCATGAGCCAGTATAGGTACCAGTGTAACGTCGTGGCCTGGATCAGCATGCGGGTCTCACACGTCGGGTGCTTGCGGTAGAAGTAAACCGCGCTGCGGGCCCGCGCCTCCTCCTTGGCAAAGAGCGCGTCCAGCGTGTGGGCTCGCACCTTCGGTTGAAGATGAAACGCCGGGGCCTGCCGGCAGAAGACGCGGCGGACCCCCTGGCGCCGCAGCCGGACGCCGAGCTCGAAATCCTCCCATCCATATCCAGGGAATGCCTCGTCGAACATTCCTGCCCTGATCACCGCGGACCGTTCCATCGCCGCGTTAGCGGTGTCCAGATAGGCCGGTGAGGCGGCAAGGCGCGGGACCCGCCGGTGGGAGACATCCTCCAGCGTCTCCACGGAGACGACCGGACCGCGCGAAAGGATGCCCGGTCCATACGCGTGGTGCGTGCGCAGATGCCACTCGAGGAAGTCCTCCCGGACGACCACGTCGCTGTCGATGAAGACCACCCGTTCGGCCCGTGCCTCCCGGAGCCCGACGTTCCGCGCGGCGCTCCGGCCGCGGTTGTGGGGTAGGCGGACAACGCGGACCGGCGTCGGGAATCCGGCCGCGACGCCGGCCGTCTCGTCCATGGAGCCGTCGTCGATGACGAGAATCTCATAGCGATCCGCCGGCAGTGTCTGCCTGACAAGGGAGGCGAGGCAGACGCCGATCGATCCCGCTTGATTGTACGTCGGGACGATGACGGTCGCGTCGATGGTCATTCACCCGACGCGGCGTCGACGAGCTGCGGTCCCACCAGCCTCGCGTATGTGCCGCCCGCCGCCACAAGTTCGTCATGCCGGCCGTCCTCCACGATCCGCCCTTCGTCGATCACGACGATGCGGCCGGCCTTGCGAACGGTTGACAGGCGGTGCGCGATGATGAACGTGGTCCGGCTCTCCATCAGCCGGTCGAAGGCCTGCTGGATCAGTTGCTCGGACTCCGGGTCGAGCGCGGACGTGGCTTCATCGAGGATGATGATCCGCGGGTTGTTCAGCACTGCCCGGGCGATGGCCAGACGCTGCCGCTGCCCCCCGGAGAGTGCCACGCCGCCTTCTCCGATCCCCGTGTCGTACCCTTGGGGGAGAGCCACGATGAAGTCGTGGGCGTTGGCTACGCGCGCCGCGGCTTCGACCTGCTCGAGGCTGGCGTCGGGCCGGGCGTAAGCGATGTTCTCGCGGATCGTCCCTGAGAAGAGGACGGTCTCCTGGGGGACGAGCCCGATCTGCCGGCGCAGCGACCGGAGCGTCACGGCGCGGAGGTCCTGCCCGTCGATCTGTACACTGCCGGACGAAGGATCATGGAAGCGCGGCAGCAGGTTGATGAGCGTCGTCTTGCCCGCGCCGCTCGGACCGACGATGGCCACCCGCTCACCGGCCGGAACCGTGAAGCTGACGTCGCGCAGCGCGGCGGTCTGGCCGTCCGGATAGGCGAACGACACCGCGGTGAACCGGATGTCGCCGCGGATCGGTGGCAGGGGTACGGCGTCCGGGGCATCACGCAGCTCGCCGGCCGGATTGAGGAGCTCCAGGACGCGATCGAGCGCGCCCAAGCCCTGCCTGACGGAGGCGTAGGACCGCGAAAGCGACACAGCCGGTTCCACAGCCAGCGCCGCGTAAGCCAGGAAGGCGACCAAACTGCCGACGGTCATCAGCCCGGCGGCCACCATCCGGCCGCCGAACCACAAGACGGCGACCAGTCCTCCTGCCGTCAGCAGGCTCACCACGGGCACCTGGGCCGCGATCAACTGGCTGATCCTGAGATTCTCCTGAAATGTCCGCTCGTTCTGCCGCCGGAATCTGCGGATCTCGCGTTCCTCCTGGACGAAGGCACGGATCACGCGCGCCGCGCCGAACGCCTCCCGGATCATCGAGGCGAGGCCGGCGGTTCGTGCCTGCGCGCGCTGGGAGGCGTGCTGGATCTCGCGGCCGAACACGCGCGCCGCGCCGAGGAGCACCGGGATCACGACCAGGGTGAAGAGCGCCAGGCGCCACTGCAGGAGGAGGAGCATCGCCAGGATCCCGGCCACGGTGAGGATCACCGCGAGCAGATCGAAGATGCCGACGAGTAGGGTTGACTGGATGACCAGGGTGTCTTGCAGGCTCCGTGAGATGAGGTCCCCGCTGGTCCAGCCGGAGAATCGCGCGAGCGACCAGCGCTGGATCTGCTCGAACGACCGCTGGCGGATGTCCGCGACGACACGGTGGCTGAGGAAATAGCCGAAGAAGATCTGGCCGTAGAGCAGCAGGCTGCGCAGGGCAAATGCGCCGAGGATGATGAGGGCCGCGGAGTTGAGCACGCGCAGACTGCTCGATCGGGCGATCTCGTCGATCGTCAACCCCAGGAATCGCGGGACGAACAACTGGGCCGCAGTCACCAGGACGAGACTGATGATCCCACCCACGGCGGCCGGCCAGTATGGGGCGATGAATCCCGCGATCTGTCTCATTTCAGATCCGTAGCCGATGCGACACGCAGGGCTTCAGCGACGATCCGGCCCGCGGCCCCCCGCTGCACGAGGTTGAGAGCGCGGAGCGAAGCCGCCATCGCCGCCCGCGCGACCTCGTCGCGGAGGACCTCCGTGATCGCCTCGGCG
>DATDEG010000147.1:0-13739 GCA_036523465.1 bacterium | reverse complement strand
CGCACGAAGCCGCCGTAGGGCACGCGCTCGGTGAGATACTGCACGGAGGCGAACGCCCCGGTGAGGCTCGCCTCATAGTAGAAGAAGAGGAAGATCCCCGACAGGACGAGGACGAAGAGGAAGAGGTTGGCCAGTCCCCCGGTGTAGTACAGCGGGTTGAAGTCGGTCGGGTAGACGCGATTGATGAGCACGTCCAGCTTCAGTGTGCCGCGGAGGATTCCCGTCATCAGCCGGCCGTAGCCGCCGCGCGACACAGCGCGTGTGTTCATCGCTCGGCCTTCCGAGGACCGGTCATCCCCATCTTGCGCAGGAACAGGACGATCAGCGAATAGGCGATGAGGAGTGCCCCGGCCATCGCGCCGCCGAGGAACCAGCGATCGGTCGCTTCGCCGACGATGATACCGATGGCACAGCCAACCGAGACCGCGGCCATCAGCAGGATGCCCGGCCCGTAGAGGTTACGCATCATCAACCAGTGCCTTCCCGTCGCCCCGTCCCCCGGCGCGCCTTGACAGGATGCGCTCGTACAGCCTGATCGGGCGGCGGACCCGACCGGCCATCCGGTCCGTCGTATAGATGGTGAACCCGATGTAGAGGAAGGCCAGGGCGAAGACCGCGAGATAGGCCAGCACCGACGCCGCGCCGGCCGCCGTGGGCGCCGCCCACGTCTCCCGGAGGGCTTCCCACCCGTCGCCGAGCGCCCAGATCGCGGCCCCGAAAGCGATGAGAAAGAGGAAGGGTCGCATCTCAACTAGCCCGCCGCGTGCGCGCGCGACGGGGCCGCCGCCGGCGGCGCAGCGCGCGCCCGCCGGCGATAGCGCATCTCCCAACCCAGGGCGCCGCACAGGACGATGAGGGTGACGACCATGACGATGAACGGGTCGCGCTCGATGACCGCGATGTTGAACAGGATCAACGTCGTGAACGCCAGGAAGTACAGGAGCGCCATCAGCCCGACCACGAAGAAGAAGGGCCGCTCCAACGGCCGCCGCCCGCGGCTGCGGTCGAGGAACGGGATGAGCATCCCGAAGCCGATGAGCAGCCCGGGACCGAGGCCGGCCCACAGCGGCGGCGTGTACTTCACGTACTGGTACAGTGCGAGGAAGTACCAGTCGGAGAGGATCGGGAGCGGGGTGCGCGTCGGGTCGGCGTGCCGGCCGGATTCCGCGGGAAGGATCTTGCTGATCACGATGAGCATGACCAGGAAGAGCACGACCGGCGTGAACGACATGTTGATCCGCTTCCGCCGGGTCCGCTGGAAGAAGACCTCGATGAGGATGAGCAGGACGAGCGAGATGCCGAAGTGCAGCGCGTAGAACCGGGTGATCGTCGCCTGGCCGACCGCGGGCCCGCCGAGGAAGATGTAGGCGATCATCGAGCCGAAGCCCATCGGCCCGATGACCGGGATCTGGTCGAAGTACACCGGGACGCTGAGCACCGTCTTCGCCGCCCAAAAGGCACGCTGGTTCCAGATGAGCAGGTATCCGGTGATCCCGGAGATCATCGCCAGCACGAGACCGAGGAACCCCAACATCCAGGACAGTTCCCCCGGCTTCTTGTACTCGCCGAGGAAGTACATCCGGTAGATGCGGAAGATGATCGTCAGGATGAGGCCGTCGGCGGCATACTTATGCAGGCCGCGGATGAGCCAGCCCAGCGGCACCTCGTGCTGGATGCGGTCGATGCTGCTGAACGCCCCGGTCGTGGTCGGCTCGTACCAGATCATCAGCACGACGCCGGTGACGACGGTGATGAGCCAGAAGTAGTAGAGCAGCGGGCCGAGCAGGTACATCGGATTGTCTTGTCGGGCCACGAGCGTCTCGTCGAAGAGATCGAGCTTCTCCCGGCGCTCCCGGACCCAATCGCGCAGGCGCTCCCACATCAGGCGATCCCACCCGGTTCCACGTCGGTGACGATGATCGACTGCCCGTCGACCCGGAAGAGGAAGGTGCGCGGGGGACGAGGGGCCGGCCCGCTGAGGACGCGGCCCGGCTGGCCACGGTCCGCGGGGTCGTAGATGCTCAGGTGGCAGGGGCAGGCCATGAGCGCGTGCTTCCGCGGATCCGGCGGAACAAAGCCCCCGTAGCCGGCGGTGACCTCGCGCCAGTTGGGGACATAGTTGTAGATGCAGCCCAGGTGGGGGCAGATCCGCGAGTAGACGATGATGTCGCTCTCGGTGACCACGGGCTCCTTGCCGATCGTCCTCGCCCACTGCACCGGGAGCTGGATCTTGTAGGGAAGCCGGACGACCACACCGGGCATGTTCGCCGCCCTGAATCCGTCGGGCGTGTACTGCGGATACTTCTGGGTGAACACGAAGTACTTGAAATCCCAGGGCTTGGGGACCTCGTCGAGCGTGGCGGCCACCACCGCTTCGCCGCGGGCAACGTCGTTGGTGACCGGCGCGTAGATCTTGAACCGGTCGACGTTGGGCTTCAGGAAGCGCAGCAGCGGCGAGGCGAAGGCGGCGATCCCGGCCAGCGCCGGCGCGGTGATCGCCCACTTCAGGAATCTCCGGCGCTCGATGCCTGTCGGATCAGCGGCCATAGTCGTACGCGAAGGTGTAGAGATAATTCACCAGCGCCCAGACCTCGGCGTCGGTGAGCTTCCCGCGATACCCGGGCATCTTCCCGCGCCCGTCCCTGATGCGTTCGTAGAGCTCGGTGGGCTTGCGCTGGGCCATGAGGTTGATGTCCGTGAAGATCCCGGGCCCCTGCCCGCGCGCCCAGTCCCAGAGCTCCGCGGCGAGTTCCTGCCCCCGCGGGCCGCGTCCGTCGCCGGCCGTACCGTGGCACGCCGCACAGGTCAGCGCCGAGCCGTTGACGTCGATCGCCTTTGTCTCGTAGATCGTCTTCCCGCGGGCCACTTCCTCCGGTGAGGTGGCAAACGTCCACTCATGGAAGACGACGTGCCAGCGCTCCTCGTCGCTGAGATTCACGCCGAACCGGTTCGCGCCGAACCCCGGCTTTCCGCCTTTGGGGGGAAAAGCCGGCATCGCCGTGTTCGGCCTGCCGCGCGTCACCGTCTCGTACATGCTGAATGGGCTGTTCAAGCGCATCGCCACGGTGTTGTGGAAGTTCGCCGGGCGGCTGGGCAGCTGCTCGCCCTGCAGGCGGATCCCCAGCAGCCGGAAGAATTCCGTCATGACATTCCGGCCCGGCGATTTCAGATTTGCCGCGGCCGGCCCATTCCCTAACCCCTCCGGCCCGTGGCAGATGAGGCACTGCGCCCGCTGGAAGATCTTCGCCCCCTCGATCGCCGACGGCCGCACCGGCACCATCAGCGGATCTCGCGGTGCGGGCGTCAGGCCGGCGATGCGCCCAGTGGCGCGCGAAACATTGACCGCCGGCTGACAGGCCGCAATGGACACCGACGCGAGGGCAAGGAGAACGGCAGCGAGTGACCGGACGGACATTCCAAGCCTTTCAGTTTCTGCGGACCGGAGGTGACTCCTCCACTTTCCCACGGGCGGCGGGAGGACGTGCCTTCGCCGCCGCGGCCAATCCGCCCAAGAGGACCGCGGCGAGGGCGCCCGCGGCGGCCTGAGGAAACCAGCGCCCGCTGACGGGCAGACCGCGCAATGAGAATACGATCGGTTCGCCCGCGGCAAGTGCTCGGGCCTCCCAGCGCGACAGGACCTCCCCGCCGACCAGCAGCGGCTCCACCGCTCCGCCGCGCGAAGCCGAGAGCACCACGCCGCGTCCGCGTGCGATCATCTCCAGGCGGTGAACGGGCAGCGGAAATGTACGCTCGAGCATGCGCGTGGACCCGGCAGGGAGCGCGTAGCTGTAGGCGATCTCGCTGACGCCGCGTGGGATGGTCAGCCGCGCGCGGAACCCGCCGGCCTCAAGGGCTGGCGTCCGAACGCCCCGGTGCACGGTCAGGTAGACGGCGCCGGCCGGCAGCGGGAACAGGAGGTCCATCTTCCGCGGCGGGCCATCGTTGACCATCCGCAGCGCCTCCGAGATACGGAGGTAGTCGCGCTGCGCATCCACGGCGATCAACAACAGGCCAACCGACGGTTGGGTTACGGCCGCCTTGGCCGCCGTCTGGGCGCTCAGCAAGAGCACGATCAGGACCAGCAGCCGGCGGCCGCGCCGCCGGGTCAACGGATAGAGGAGATAGGCGGCGGCGGCGCCGGCGGCGAGGACGATGAGGGCATCGATCACCGGTCTCCTCCGGCCACCGGCGCAGGATGCCGGGTGTACTCCACGGTTGTGACGCGTCGCGCTTCTCGCCCCGGCACGGCCGCGACGAGGCCGCCGAGGAGCATCACCACCATCCCGATCCACAGCCACATGATCATCGGGTTGACCGCAAGGCGCAACGCCGCGCGCCCGTCCGTCGACAGCCCGACAAGGACCACGTAGAGATCGTGCGTCCACAGGCTGCGCACGGCGACGTCCGCGGTGGACTCGCCCCGCGCTTCATAGGTGACGTGACGCGGACGGAGCGTGGCCACCGTGGCGCCGTTCCGCCGGACGGTCACGGCGGCCGTGGCGATGCGCCGGCCCGGGGCGCGGGTCACCTGCGCCCCATCGTAGCGCACGTCGTACCCTCCCACCGCCAGCGACTGCCCTGCCGCTACGACGCCCTGGGACACCGTGGAGAACGCCGAGGATACGGTCGCGGCGGCGAGGACGAGCGCGAATCCGAGGTGCACGATGTATCCACCGTACCGCCGCCGGTTGGCCCCGACGAGCCGCATCAGCGACGGGATGACCGCACGGTCCCGCCCCGGCCGTGATCCGATCGCGACCGCAAACTCGAGGACGACCGCCGCGGCGACGAACAGGCACAAGACGAGAACCGTGAGCGCTCCGGCGCTCCGCACACCGAGTGCGGCACACGCCAATCCCCCCAGTACGGCGACCGCCCCGGGGACACCCGCGCTGCGGGCGATGGCATCGACGCGACCGGCCCGCCATGGGAACAGCGGTCCGACGGCCATGAGGACGAGGAGCAGGCCGATGAGGGGGGCCATCACGGAGGTGAAATACGGCGGCCCCACGGCGATACGATCCCCGGAGACGAGCTCCGAGAGTATGGGGAAGATCGTGCCGAGGAGCACGACGAATGCGCCGAGGAGCAGCAGGACGTTGTTGGTGAACAACGCCGCCTCCCGGCTGGCCAGCGATTCCATCCGCGCTGCCGGCCGGGCCGCCTCTCGCAGGTCGGGCAGCCGCCGAAGCAGCAGCGCAAATCCTACTCCCATGGCCACGGCAAGGAACCCAAGGAGATAGATTCCGATCGTCGCGTTTGCGAAGGCGTGCACCGAGCTGAGCAGTCCGCTGCGTGTAAGGAACGTGCCGAAGATCGCCAGGCCGAACGAGAGGATGAGGAGCGAGACGGTCCACGCCGCGAACACCCCGTGGCGTTCCTGAGCTTGAATGGTATGGAGAAATGCGGTCGCCGTCAGCCACGGCATCAGCGCGGCGTTCTCCACCGGATCCCAGGCCCAGTACCCACCCCAGCCGAGCACGATGTAGGACCATCGCGCGCCGAACAGCAGCCCGGCGGTGAGGAACAGCCACGCGATCAGGACCCACCTGCGCGCCTGGGCCAGCCATTGTCCCGCGGGGGCGCGGATGGCGAGCGCGCCGATGGCCAGCGCGTACGGGATGGTCATCCCGACGAAGCCGAGGTACAGCGCGGGAGGATGGATGGCCATCCACGGACTCCGCAGCAGCGGGTTCAGCCCGCGCCCATCTGGCGGAGGCACGACGGTGGTCGCGAATGGGTTGCTGCCGAACGCGAGCGCGGCGCTGAAGAAGGCTCCGGTGGCCAGGACGACGATGGTCACGTACGGGGCGAGCTCTGGCGCGCCGCGCACGGCGCGCTGCGCGGCAAGCGCGTATCCGGCGAGTACCAACGCCCACAACAGCAGCGAGCCCGCGTGGCCTCCCCAGAACGCCGTCAGGGTGTAGAGCAGGGGGAGATCCCGGCTCGTTACCTCCGCGACGAACCGCACGTGAAACTGGCGGTCCAGCAGGGCCACGACCAACGCGCCGGCGGCAAGGATGACGAACGCCGCGAAGCAATGCACGCTCCGCTCTCCTGCCGCCCGCAGGGCGTCGTCATGGCGCCGGAGCGACAGTGCGGTCGCGCCGATCCCAAAGATCGCGACGATGAACGCAGCCAGGAGCGCGAAGTTGCCTAACTCCGTCAAGGCATCACGGACGGGGACGCTCTTTGTACTCCGTCGGATGCGTCGTCATGACACGTGTCGCCGCGAGCGCCGATCCGCTGAGGCGGCCCTCCACGAGCACCTCCCGCCCTTCCCCGAATAGATCGGGGAGCGGACCGTCGTAGGCGACCTCCTGCCGTGTCATCCCGTCACTGATCTGGAACCCGACGACCCGGCCGTCGTGCGTGCGGAGGCTTCCGGGCACGACCGTGCCGGCCAGTCGGACACGCCCCTCCCGCAGATCCACCCGCTCCGCAAACTCCGTCGGCGTCAGGTAGTAGACAGCGGCCGACCTGATGCCAGTGTACGCGACCACGGCGATCGCTGCGGCGATGATGATGAGCCCGGCGGCCAGCTTCCTGGAAGCCCGCACCTACGCCACCCCGGCAATCCGCGCCCCGGGCGGCGTCCTGGGGACCCCCGACCATCTGAGGCACGGCTCACTGGGCATGATGCCGGTTGGGGCCGCCCTGCCGGCGCAGATCCTGCTGCCGCGCCCACAATGTCCACACGTAGGCGGCCAGGGCGACGATCGTGATCAAGTACGCCGCGGCAACGTAACTCACCCTGTCTCCTGGGCCGCGCGCAGACGTGCCCGTTCGGCCTCCTGACGCACCCGCACGGTGAGAAGCGCGAGGTAGGTCAAGAGAAACGCGGCCATGTTGAAGATCAGGATGGCGAGCATGGATCCAGGCATCGCCGGATCGGGCCGAAAGACGGCCGGCCGGGGATGGAGCGTGCGCAGCAGCACCGCGGACCAGTGGATGAGAGGAATGTCGAGGAATCCGATGACGGCGACCGCGGCGGAGGCGGCCGCGCCGGCAGGACCTGCCCAGGCGCGCAGCATCAGGTATCCGGCGAAGATGAACCAGAGGATCAGCGCCGTGGTGAGGCGCGCATCCCAAGTCCACCACGCTCCCCACACGGGACGGCCCCAGATCGGTCCGGTGAGGAGCACCAGCGTCAGGAACACCTGCCCCACCTCGGCGGATGAGGCGGCGAGGCGATCGTACTGTGGGGCGCGGCGCCACAGGTAGAGCACACTCGCGACGCACGTGACCGTGAATGCGACGTAGGCGGCAACCACGCTGGGAACATGGATGTAGAGGATGCGATACGGATCCCCCTGGAACGCCTCGACGGGCGCGATGAACAGCGCCAGGACGATCCCGGCCGGCAGGGCGATGGCAGAGAGAACGATCCACAGCATCCGGTGTGCAGGTTCGCCGCGTTCAGAGCGGCGCCTTCCGGACGCGCGGTCAATCCTCGACGGCGTACTCGAACAGCACCATCCCCAACGCCGTGAAGAGCGTGAGAAATGCGCAGAGCAGCGCGACCTCTGAAGTGACCGGTTCGGGCGGAGTGCCGACAAGTTTGGCGGTCGCGCCGGACGCCGCCATGACGGCGGGAGCGCTCAACGGCAGGAGGAGCAGCGGGAGGAGCGCCTCCCGCAGCCTCGTGATCGCCAGCACCGCGCCGAGCAGCGTCCCCAGGCTCACGACCGCGGCGCCGCCGAGGAAGAGCACACCGGCCAGCGGCGCGATCTGCCCACCGGCAGGGAAATCGAGGAACACCACCGCGGCGCCGAGCGAGATGAGCTCGACAGCGACTACCAGCAGGAAGTTGGCGGCCGACTTGCCGAGGAAGATCCAGCCCGGGTCGACCGGAGCCATGCGCAGGCCGTAGATCTGCTCCTGATCCGTCTCCTGCCCGAAGCTGCGCGTCAGCCCGATCGCCGCCGAGACGACGACGGCGATCCAGATGACGATGGCTCCGGATGCTCCACGGATCCCGGCGGACCCGCTGAGCGCCAGCAAGAGGAGGGCGAGCAGCGTCATGGCCGGGATGAGGTCGCGGGAACGGCCCTCGATGGTAAGGTCCTTGCGCATCACGGCCAGCAGCGTGCGCACCGGCTACCGTCCTGCAGCGCCCGCATAGAGGGCGGACAGATCCGACCGCGCCAGAGAATGCGCGGGCGCCCGGAGGACGAGGCGGCCCCGCACGAGGACGGCGGCGTCGTCGGCCAGTTCGCGGGCGGCGTCCCACTCGTGGGTGGCGACCAGCACCGCGCCTCCCGCCTGCCGCAAGCGGATGAGCTCTGCGGCCAGCTGATCCGCGAACGCGGTATCCAGTCCCGTGAATGGCTCGTCGAGCAGCAGGATGCGTGGTCCGTGGAGGAGCGCCCGCGCCAGGTTCACCCGCTGGGCAAGGCCGCGTGAGAGTTCCTGCACACGGCGGCGGCGTACCGCTTCGAGCCCGAAGCGCTGGAGAGCGGCCGTTACCGACGCCGACGGGACCCCGTACAGATCGCCGTAGAACCGGAGGTTCTCCTCCGCGGTCAGCGGCCCGTACAAGAACGTGTGGTGCCCGGCAAATCCAATCGCGCGCCGGATTCCGTTCGGACGCGGGTCGACCCCATCGACCAAGACCGTCCCGCGGGTGGGCCGGCTCGCGCCCGCGGCGACCCTCAGCACCGTGCTCTTTCCCGCGCCGTTCGGTCCGAGGAGGGCGACGATCCGTCCGGGCGCGGCCTCCATCGTGACATCGCGCAGGGCGACGGTCGCGCCGTAGGTCTTCCAGACGCCGCGCAGGACGACGCCGGAATGTTCTGCAACAGCGGGCCGGTCATGCACCGGCGGCGCCACCGACGATCCTGCCAACGAGCGCCTCGACGGCCTCGGGGAGGAAGAAGCAGAATGGGTAGGCGCGGTGGGTGGCGGCCGCGGACGCTTCGCCCACTCCGGCGAGGGCCGCCAGGCGTCGCTCGATCGCCGCGCCCTCGTCGGCGAGCGCATAGGCCAGACGCTCATTGAGGTCGCGGATCCGGTGCGTCGCCTCCCGGCGATCCCGCCGGGCGAGCGCCGGATCTTCGAGACGCCGGATGAGACTCCACTTCTCCTCGATCCAACCGCGTTGCTCGTTCCCCGGGGCGGGGAGGAGGCGCTCCGGATTGTGCCGGAGGTCGAGGAGGCGACGTCGCAGCGCGTCGCGCTCCTCGGTCGGATCGAACTCGCTGAGGGGCAGGTGCAGGGTGCTCGTCACGACGGCATACGCGGGCGGCGTGAGGTTGAAGAAGTCCCGGAGCACGGCGTCTGTCACGCGGTCGTACCGGGCGCCTCCGACTCCGTGGATGAAGAAGTCCACGATGCAGATCCGCTTGAAGGCCGTGAGCGCCAGCGCTTTGGGGCGGATCTCCACGTCATCCAGGCCCGCCGGCTCCCCCTGCAGGGGAATCTGCGCGACTTCCTCCGCTCCCGCCGACAGCCTGACGCGTTCTCCGGCGCGCTCGACGAAGACCGGCCTGCGCCGGCCGTCGCGGATGATCCAGAAGGGAAGCTCGGTGCGGGGACCGTCCTGTGAGAGGTTAGGAAAGGGCTGGGCGGCGCTCCGGACATTGTAGCGCTCCCGATAGGCGTCGAGATGCCGGTTGTATGAGAAGGCGAATCGGCCCGCGTCGCGGAGGATGTGCGTGACGAACAGCCGGAACTCAGGAGTCCGAGTGAGACGAGATACTGGAAGTTCGGCATACGGCCGCGGTCCCTCGTGAAGGCGGCGGGCCAGAGTGAGGAATCCGCCGAGGTCGGGCGCCTCCAGCCGGGCGGTCCGCTCGCTGAACGGCGAGAAGATCTCGTGGACGCCGTGGTGGGGGAGCGTCCGCAGGCCGGTATCGATCCGCTGTAAGAATCCCTCCCAGTCAGCGGAAGACGGCGCGGGCAGGGCTTCATACGGCGCGTCCGCTTCGGCGCGGAGGAGTGTCTCCCGCACGATCCGCAGACCGTCGCTCAACACCGGAACGTCCACGCCGACGTCTTCGGCCGCGTCACAGTCGACCGGCATGTTCAGCACCGTCGCCCGCCCGGCGAACCGCGCGACGAGCAGCTGCTTCGTCCAGATGCCGGGATGAAAGAGAAACGGCTGGTGCCCGGTGCCGATGAGAGGACCACGCGCCCGCCACCCCTCCGGCAGCGCGAGACGAAGGTCGGCCGCGTATCGTGCGGCCTCTGTGACGACCCGCTGCCGCATCCGGATCCGTACCTCGCGCAGTCCCGTCCCGGCGAGATGGACATCCGCGGCGTCGAGTTGCTCGGCGTTGCCCCGCGCCGCGGCGAGGAACGCGCCCGCCGGCGGAACGCAGACGACCTCGCCCGATTTCTGGGGAACATCGACCTCGACGGCCGGCATCGAGTGGACCACGGTCAGAGGAGCTGATCCAGTCCGGCCAGTCCGATCTCTTCGCGGGAGAGAAACGGCTCGCCGAATGCCGTGCCGATCAGCCCGCCGTAGTACACGTTCCAGGTCCGGATCGACTCGAGCAATTCGGCGTTGCCGCGCTCGGGGCCGAACTGCGAGGCATAGGCGGCCACGGCGGCCATCTTCGTGTCGATGTGCGCGCTGATATCGAGGATGAACGACGGGCGGACGTGCAGGCGGTAGTGGGTCGAGAAGAAGTGGATGACCCGCCGGGGGTAGAACGGCTCGCCGGCGATCGTCGTCTTCGTGAGCTTGGCGTAGAACCTGGCCGCCTCGCCCAGCGCCGCGCCGGCGACATGATCCGGATGCGCGTCTTCCCAGTACGGGACGAAGAGCAGATCGGGACGCACGTCCCGGATCACCTCGGCCACGCGGTTCCGCGCCTCGACCGTGTCCTGCAGGTAGCGGTTCGGGAACTCGAGTGTGACGCGCCCGACGCCGAGCAGCGCGGCGGCGGCCGATGCCTCTTTCGCCCGACGCTCCGGGCTCCCGATGGGCGTGGGCTCGCCGTTCGTGAGATCGCAGATCGTCACGGTGTGCCCGGCCTGCCGCAGCGCGAGGATCGAGCCGCCCATCCCGATCTCGACGTCGTCGGGATGCGGGCCGATGGCGAGCACGTTCACGTCAGCGCCTCACTCTCAGGAGGTCCAGTTTGTCGGGCAGCCACGCCGCCACTTCGGCTTCCAGGATCCGCCGGTAATACGTTCGCCGCGTGGGCGCGTCGTCCAGTCCTCCCCAGAACGCGCGCGCCGGATTCTTGTAGATGCGCGCGACGGCCAGCTCCGCGACCGTCAGCCGGTGGTAGGCGGCCTGGATCCACACCTGGAGCGGGAGGCCGTACGAAGGTTCGTCGAGGTGGAAGCGGCGCAGCGCGGCCGTGCGATAGGCCTTGAACCCGCACCAGGCATCGGTGATCGCGTAACCGGTCACGGCACTGAGGATCTCCGTGAATTCTCGGTTGAGCTCCGCGCGGTCCGGAGGCGCCGGGTCGCCCGGCAACGTGGGATCGAGGTACCGGCTGCCCGAGACGATGTCTGTGCGCTCGAGCGCCTGGAGAAACTCGGGGATACGGGCGGGCTCATGCTGCTCGTCGCAGTCGATCGTCACGGCCACAGCATACCCGCCGGCCACCGCTTCGCGAAAGCCGGTGATCAGCGACGCGCCGTATCCGCTGTTGCGCGGATGGCGCACCGAGCGTACATCGGGCCGGGCGGAGAGGATCGCCGTCGACCCGTCGGTCGAACCATCGTCGACGACCAGGACGTCCGCGGACGGCGCGGCGCGATGGACCTCGTCGAGGACACGGGCGACTGTCGGGGCCTCGTTGAACAGCGGGATGATGATGAGGGCGCGCGCCATCACCTGTTGTCCAACAGAGGCGGCGGGCGCGGTTATTCCCCGCGGGCGCGCTCGAAGCCGCGCATCATCCCGAGGAGGACGGCGTTGAGGAAGGTGTCGATGCGCCGGAGCGAGCGGATCTTGCCGTCAGGCGGCAGCGGAAGCCGCGTGCGTACGGCCTCGGTGACGATGTGCTTGAAGAAGAGGAACGCCTCGGTAGCATCGGCCGCGGACAACCGCAGCGCGGCGACGCGTCGCCCCAACTCCGCTCCCGCTTCCTCGCCCGAACGAAGGTGTTCACGCTGGCGCGCTCCGCCGGGCAGGTATCCGGCCAGCGCGTCCATGAGCCGCTGGCAGACGAGGCCGATCGCCTTCGCCGTCGGCGCATCGAGCGCCATGTACCACCGCTGAGACCTGATCTGCTCGACGGCGCCCGGGACCAGTTTGTCGGCGTGGGGACCGATCAAATCGGCAAGGCGCTCCGAACCACCCCTGCCCTGCTCGAGGAATTCGTTCAGTGCCGCCCGGGAGAACCGCCGGTGGCCTCCCGGGGTCCGGAACGTCGGTACACGTCCGGCGTCAGCCCAGCTGCGCAGCGTCGACTCGTCCACGCCGAGAAAACGGCTCGCCTCACCGAGGGTGAGCCAGTCTCCCCGCGCGCGGTCGACCGGAGCGTCCGTCATCCCCGCACGGCCTCGTTCGTCCGCGAGGCGGCGGGCAGGGCCGTGGTCAGGAGGAAGCCGGAGAACATCAGCGCTGCGGCCAGCACCTCGCCGAGGTAGAGCAGGTCTCCGAGTCCAAGCCGGACCATCGTGCTGGCCGAAGCAATGACCAGCGCCCCGGCAGCGATGAGGACGTTACCCGCGACGCGATGACCGGTTATCTCCCTACGTCGCAGCAGCCACGCCGAATACAGGGCCCCGCCCACGACCGTCACGGTCCCGTAGATATTGAAGACCGGGGTGAGTTTCCGCACCGCCGCGCCGGCGGGGAGGATCTCACGGTACTGCGCGCTGAGCGGACGCCGTGGATCGAATCGCGATGCATCCAGCGGAAGGGTGAACACGAGGTAGGCCGCGGCCGTACTCCCCGCCAGCAGCAGCCCCATCAGCGACGCGGCTACCCGGCGCGACCGCGGGCCGCGGACCGTGCCGCCGGGCGTGCGCGAGCCGGCCAGCAGAAGGACCGTTCCCTGCCCGATCCAAGCCGCGCTGAGGACCGCGCCGGCGAGATACCAGAGGCGAAAGACCAGCGGAGACCAGGCCACCGCCGAATACGCCTCCGCCGCCGACGCAACCCCGAAGAACAGCAGTCCGATCCCCCAGACGAGCAGATGCGTCCCGCGCCGCGCGGCGAACCGCCGGAGCACCAGCAACGCGAAGAAGAGCACGATCGCCGATGACAGTATGGGAAGCGCCTGCGTCCCGCTCACGGCCCCATCATGGCCGTAGCGCCCGGCCGGATCCCGCGCAGGGCGGCCAGGGCCTGCTCCGCGGCGCTCACGCCCTGCGCGATGCAGTCCGGCAGACCCACCCCCCGGTAGGGTGCCCCAGCGAGGATGAGGCCCGGCGTCGCGGCCAGGGCCGCCTGCATCGCGTCGAGACGCGCGAGATGCCCGATCTCGTACTGCGGCATCGCCTCCCGCCACCGGTACACACGGGCCAGCACCGGTGTCCCTGTAATCCCAAGGAGCGGGCGGAGCTCATCGAGTACGGCCTGCGTGAGGTCGCGATCATCCATCTCGAGCGCGCTCTGCGCCCCATCGCGTCCCACGAAGCACCGCAGCTGCACGCTCCCGCGCGGGGCACGATCCGCCCACTTCGAGGAGACCCAGGTGCACGCCGTGTGGACCGCCGCCTCGGTGTGCGCGCCGACATATCCATGCCCATCGAGGCGGTGGCGGATCTGCTCCCGCTTGAAGCCTAGGCCGACCACGGCGGTGGAGATCGACCGGATCATCCCG
>DATDEG010000146.1:0-5794 GCA_036523465.1 bacterium | reverse complement strand
GGGTGTGGAAAACGCCCCAGATGTGAGCCCGCTGGCCCATGTTCGTGTCAGCCAGCAAGACGGAGTGCCTGTTGTCGCGGTCGACGGCGAGGTAGACATCGCTAACGTCGGGGCGCTGCGCGCTCAGGTCATGCGCGCCGTGCCGAACACCGCGCCTGGGCTCATCCTCGATCTCTCCGGGACTTCCTACCTGGACAGCCGTGGCGTCCATCTCATTCTCGAGATCGCCGATCGTATGATCACCACGCAGCAGCAGTTACATGTCATCGCGCCGGAGGGAGGCTTGATCCGGCGCGTGCTCCTGCTGACGCATGTTGAAGGGATCGTCCTGCTCCACCAATCCCTCGACGACGCCATCTCTCACTTCCGTCCGGCGGGCCGTCCTGACCTGATATAGCCTGCCCACCTGTACGCGTGGGTGTCTCCAACAAGCGGCGGTCCACAGCGTCCAATCCGGCCCAGGCCTCCGGCCTGCCCCAGGGAGGCGTCCCGGAAAGAGACTTGAGTCTTGTAGGCGCAGGAGGACTGGCGGAAGGCTGTGCGGAATGGGACGGTGACTTATGGGCGTCTGCAGGTGCACCTGCAGGCAGTACAGCACCAGGAAGGGTAGGGGTTCGAGGAATGGCAACAGGTACCGTGAAGTGGTTCAATGCCGAGAAGGGGTATGGATTCATCACCCCCGACGACGGCGGTAGGGATCTGTTCGTGCACTACACGGGGATCGAGGGTACAGGCTACCGCACCCTCAACGAGGGGCAGAAGGTAGAGTACGAGGCCACGCAGGGTCAGAAGGGCCCGCAGGCCACGAACGTCCGCGTCCTCGGTTAGTTCCCGCCTGAAGCACTGACTCCAGAGCCGCTGCGGAGCACTCGTGCCGCGCAGCGGCTCTGCGTTTTCCTTCTTCCGGTCGAAGACCAACATGTGTTCGTGACTCACATGGTTCAATGCTGCGATGCTTGTGCCGGTGTGGTCAGTATGAATGAATATTGTGGGCTGTCGTTGAAGGTATTGAAGTTGCCCAGGTGGAACCATGGGACACAGGGAGGGCAGAAAGGGGGTGCTCTCCCATGCGTGCGATTCTCATCGCCGTAGCAGCAGCGCTGCTGCTTATCGCAGCCCCGGCTGCGCTTGCCGGACACGGCGGCGGCGAGTTGCTGAGGGCCGAAACGAAGCGCTAGCTCTGCGGCGGGCTTCGGGCCGGAGGAGGGACCGGCGTGACGTTGGGCCAGCGGATCAAAACGGCCCGCAGGGCAAGAGGCATGACGCAGGTGGAGCTGGGCGGGAGCGGTCTCTCGCCCAGCTACATCAGCATGATCGAGCATGATCAGGTGAGCCCGTCGCTCGCCACCCTCCGCGTCCTTGCCGATCGCCTGCGCGAGCCGTTGTCGGCGTTCCTCGACTCCCCTCCGGCCCCCGCGGATGAGGCCCGCGCGCTGCTGGCTCGTGGCGAATCCCTCCTCCGCCAGCACCGCTTCGCGGAAGCGCTGGAGGCATTTGAGGCCGCGGGACCGGCCGTCGGCGGGACCGATGATGGGCGGCTGCGCGTGCGGCGCGCACTCGGGAGCGGCCAGGCCCTTGCCGGCCTCCGGAGGTTCACCGAGGCCGAGCCCATGCTCGCGACGGCGCGCGATGCTGCCGGCGAACTGGGCGATCCCGAACTGGCGGGGTCATGCGCGAACGCCCTGGGATTCCTCGCCTTCCGCAGGCGGCGGTTCGCCGAGGGGCGGGCGATCTTTCAGGACGGGCTCGACCGCCTGCGGAAGGCCGGCCTGTCTGAGACCGACACAGCAGGAAAGCTTCTCTCCAATCTCGGCCGGGTCTACGTCGAGCTCGGCCTACCGGCGCAGGCGATGGAGTTCTTTCGGACCGCCGCAGGCGTGCTGTCGGCGGCATCCGATCCGGCGCATCGCGCCCTCCTGCTGTTCAACATGGGTGTCGCCGCCGAACGGCAGGGGTCCGTGGCGCAGGCGCAGGCGTATCTGCGGCAGGCTGAGGAACTGCTTCGGCTTCAGGAAAATCAGCGATTGCTTGGTCTCGTGAAGCGCAGCCTCGGCATCCTCAGGCTGGAGCAGGGCATACTCGACGAGGCCGGCGACGATCTCGATGAGAGTCTCCGGCTTGCGCGGAGCACACGCGACGACGAGGGGACGGCGCAGACCCTCGTCGAACTCGCGCGCCTGCGGGCCCGGCGGGGGGAGGTTGATCAGGCCCGCCGCGCCGCCCGGGAGGCCGCGGAGCTCGCGCTGCAGATTCACGACGACGCCGAGCTCGCCCGGGCGACCGCCGCTGATGCAGAGGCGTTGGCCGCGGCGGGACGTCTGGGGGCCGCGGCCCGGCGTTACGGTGAAGCCATCGAGGCGTTCGAGCGTCTCGGGATGATGGGGGATCTCATCCGCGCCTCGCGTGATGTGGGATTCGTTCTCCTCCGGGCGAGGCGGCACGAGGCGGCCGCCCGGCGGTTCGCGCACGCGTTCGACCTGCAGTCCCGGGCGACGGCAACGCGGGCTACATGACCCCTCCCGATGACCTCCGCCGTGCACTCCGGCGCGCCCGCGAGTGGCCGGCGCTTGCCACGCGGGTCGATGGAGACGTCGTCGAGCACGTGCTCTACGACGGGGAGGTCGGCGGAGCGCGGTATCTGGTCGTCCGCGCAGAGCCGCGGGCCCGGGGGCGCCGGCTGAGTCCGCGTGAATCCCAGATCGCGATGCTGGTCGCAGACGGATGGCCGACGAAGGCCATCGCGCGACACCTGGGCATCAGTTATTGGACCGTAGGGACGTACCTGCGGCGGGTCTACACGCGTTTCAGCGTGCGTTCGCGCGCGGCGATGATCGCCCGGCTTCTGGACGAAGGCCTCCTCCCGCGTCATCGGACCTGAGGGTTGGGCCCGGACGCCCTGTTCCCCGTTCGCCGTTCCCTGTTAGTATGAGCGTGTGGATGCGATTACGGCTCTGAAGACGTTCTTCGGCCACGAGCACGACGTCGCGGCCGCCTATCTCTACGGACGCTACGCCACCGATCGCACCTGGCCGGACAGCGACCTCGAAGTGGGGATCCTCTTTGCCGAACGGCTCACGGAAGACGAGATCGGGGAGTATCTCGAACGGCTGTCCAACGTGAACCCGCTGGGTGAGGTCCCCGGCGTGCTGATGCCGTTCGCCCTCAACACGCACATCACGCCGGTCGTCTACGAGATCCTCACCGGGGGATCGCTATTGGTCAGCAACGATCCTTCGGCCGCCGACTCCTTCACCCGCGGGACGATGGCGCGGCTGGAGGCCGAGCGCGCGGGCTTGCTCGAGGACGCGCGCGACGCCATCCAGCAGGCCCGGAACCTCGGTTTCCTCGCCCTGGGGATGCCGGGGCTGGTTCTTCCGACCCCGCCGCGTTATCTCGACCCCATCCGCATCGGCTGGCGACTGGCCCGGATCCTCGCCTCCGCGGCGGTGCTCGAGCCGGTCACGCGCGAGGGAGAGGCGGCGGGACGTGATGCGGAGCGGCTCGGGCAGATCGTCGGATGGTTCAGCAATGCATCCGGAGCCGCGACCGGCATCGCCAAGGCGATGCTGAACATCTTCGACATGCCGCGCCCTGCCCGGCGGTGGGAGGTGTTCTTCCCGCTGGCGGAGGAAGGACTGCTCACGATGGAGCTCGCCCTGCAGATGGCGGCGACGGTGGAATCCCGCTGGCAGATGCTCACCGGTCCGGGGCTGGCCATTCCCGAGCGGCTGATCGCGACGGTGCGGGGGGCGCTGGCCCCCATCGTCTCGTTCGCCCGGCTGGCCGCGTGGTACACGGAGCTGCCGGGCGGGACGCACGACCAGACCCTGCACTAGCGGGCGCGACGCTCAGCAGGCGTCGAGGCGAGGAGGCACCCGGTTCATGAGTCCGTTGTCGATCTCCGTGCAACCGACACCAAACGTCAACGCCCTGAAGTTCCTGCTTGATCGACGCCTCACGGAGGGGAAAAGCCGCACATTCCGATCACCCGACGAGGCCGCGGACGAGCCTTTGGCCCAGGCTCTGCTCCGTCTCCCCGGTGTTGTCCAGGTCTTCTTCCTCAACGACTTCATCACGGTGACCCGGGCTCCTGACATACCGTGGGAGCAGCTTGCCGATCGAGTCGAGGAGGTCATCCAAAGCCATTTCCCCGGCCAGTAGCGCAGTGATGATTCGCTCAATTTGCCCTTTGACGGTGCTGCGGAAACAGCTACCGGAAGTCCTCTCGGTACCCGATTGTCCGGCTTCGCCCGCGCTTCCTAGACTGGATGCGACGGCACTCTAGGGTGCGGCGGAGGGTACAGCCATGGGCGACGGGCATTGATCCGAGTCCGGAATACGCTGATCGCGCTCGCGGTGATTGGCCTTCTCTCCGGTCTCATGGCCGTCGACCGGCGGCGAAGCAACCGTGAAGCGGTTTCCGAATTCGGCAGATACAGAGGATACACCCGACAGGCCTACGACGGCTCCCGACGGATCTCGCACTATCTCACTCTGGCGAATGGAACCCGGCTGGCCTACGATCTCTACCTCCCGACGAAGGATGGTATTCTCGCCGATACGCCGCTGCCGGTACTCTTCAAGTACACTCCTTACGGTCGTACCTGGACCATCTTCGACAAAGACGGGACGAACAACCTCACCAGACTCACGCCCCTGCCATGGTACCTGCACCCTCTCCTCAGGCTGCGCGCGCGGTTTGCCAAGGACGGCAATCTGTTGGATCATCTCTGGCGGACGAAGTGGTTGTCGGCGATGGTGAAGTCCGGGTACGCGGTGGTCGTGGTGGAACGCCCCGGAACGGGCGCGTCTTTCGGCAGGCTTGACTTCACGCCCCACACCTCCGCCCGGGAGACGGACGAGATCTTGAACTGGATCGCGGCCCAGAATTGGAGCGACGGCAAGATTGGGATGTTCGGGGACTCCATCCAGGCCCAGATCCAGCTCCAAGCGGCCAGTACCGCGAATCCCCACTTGAAAGCCATCCTGCCGGCGACAACGTGGATGGACAGCTACGGTGCCCTGATGTTCCCCGGCGGCGTGCGGAACACAGCGTTCATCGAATTCTACGTCCGGGCGAACCGGGCATTTGACTTCCTCTCCACACCGGTCGACGAGGATCGGGATGGGGCACTACTTGCGGAGGCTCGCGCGGAACGACGCGGGGCGGGCCTGGCCGACTACGTTGAAAACACCCCGACGGATGCGTTCCGCGACGACGTCACCGCCCAGGGCCGCAACTACTGGGAAGAGTACATGTCGCTGTATCCTCTCATGGCGCGGATCAATCGCTCGGGCGTTCCGGTCTACTTGATCAACGGTTGGTACGACATCTGCACTCGGGACGATTTCCTCATCTATGCGAATCTGACGACCCCGAAGCGCCTTCTCGTCCGGCCGGTGGATCACAGCCAGATCGAAGCACCCGGGCGGGATATCGACTACGGAGCCGAAGCCCACCGCTGGTTCGACTACTGGCTCAAAGGTCTCGAGAATGGGGTCATGGACGAACATCCGGTTCACTACTTCTTGCAGGGCGCAGGCGTGTCAGACGCCTGGCAGAGCGCGGACGGCTGGCCGCCGAAGAACGTGGAGGGTGTTCGCTACTACTTCGGGCCCGGGAGAAACGGCGGGACGGCTTCCGTCAACGACGGCACGCTTGTTCCCTCGCTCCCCGCCGTGTCGGATGGCCTGGACGCCTATACGGTGGACTATCGCACTACCTCAGGATCGAGACCCCGCTGGTCGGCTCCGGCCTCGCCGCATCGATATCCGAACATGCGGGTCAATGATG
>DATDEG010000145.1:0-10684 GCA_036523465.1 bacterium | reverse complement strand
CCGCCTCGCCGAGCCGGCGCTCCTCGGTCCGCACCTCGATCCCCCGCCACTGGGCGCGATGCACCAGGGTCATGAGATTCCCGCGGTCGCCGTAGAGGTTGAGGAGATCCGGATAGAGATGACAGATGGCGAGATCCATGCCGCTCCACTATAGCACGCGCACTCGATTACCCTAGTTGTTCCGCACACGCCTCGTGGTGAATCGTCCCCGCTCATGCCAGGCCATGCTGACGCCGGCGACGCGCGACACCACGGTACTCAGTCGTCCCAGAAGTCTCCGACGACCCCGCGGCGCCGCAGTTCCGCCCGCAGACTCAGCATCGCCGTATACGTAGGGAGCACGAACAGCGGCTGACCATTCGCCCCGGCCCGCGCTGCGTCAAAGGCATCGGCGAGATCCCGGCGCACCTCCAAGGCTGCAGGCGCCACACCGGCGTACTTCAAGCGGAGCGCCATGTCCTCGGCCCGCAGACCGCTGACGACGACACGGCGCACACGGCCGGCCAGCAGCTCGAAGTCCACGTCCCACAACCACGAGATGTCACGCCCATCCGCCGTGAGATCGTTGATGGCGATCAGCGCAACTGGGGGATCCCCGGCGCGCAGCATCGTGCGCAGGACCTCGTTGAAGCCCGCGGGATTCTTGGCCAGCAGCAGGATCGCCTCGTGTCCGTCCACGCGGATGCGCTCGGCGCGGCCGAACGCGGGCGCAAAGCTCTCCACCGCGCGCACGACCGCGTCGATCGGGATGCCGCGGTGAAGCGCGGCGGCAGAAGCGGCGAGCACATTGTGGATGTTGTACACTCCGGGCAGTGCGGTGCAGAGGCGTGAGGATCCCCAGGGCGATCGCAGGTGGAATGTCGTTCCCTCGATCCCGCGCAGCATCACCTCGGATGCGGCCACGACCGGAGTGGGGCGGGCGGTCCCGCAGCGCGGGCATCGATAGACTCCCATGTGACCGAAGTACACGGTCCGGTAATCGTACGGGATCCCGCAGCGGTAGCAGTACCGCGCGTCGGCGGTGTGTTCGATCGTTCCCAGACCGCACGTGTCATCCTCGATCCCGAACGGAACCTGCGGGCCTGGGTGCGGCCGCGCGACCTCGGCGACCATCGGGTCGTCGGCGTTGAAGACGATCGCTGCGGCAGGGTCGAGACCTTGCAGGGCCACCCGCCAACGCCCGGCGACGATGTCGATCTCCCCGTAGCGGTCCAGCTGATCACGAAAGAGGTTCGTCAGCACGAGGGTGTGCGGCCGGAGCAAGGGCTGCACGACGGACAGCGTGGCTTCGTCCACTTCGAACACGCCGGCGTCACCGCGTGGATACCCGGCCGCGGTGGCACGCTGCACCAGCGCCGCGGCGATCCCCGCAGCGAGGTTCGCCCCCGCCCGGTTGTGCACCGAGACGAGCCCGGCCTGTCCGAAGATGTGGCTGATCAGACGGGAGGTCGTCGTCTTGCCGTTCGTGCCGGTGACGGCGACGACGCCGCGCTGGAGGCGGGCAGCAAGCCGGGCGGTCACATCCGGCTCGATGAAGCGGGCAACGCGGCCGGGCATGGTCGTTCCACCGCCCAGCCGGAATGCCCGCGCCAGGACCGCGGCGATCTGCCCCGCCACGACCGCGGCGCTCAGACGGATCGCGGACTCACTCACAGCCCTACGTATTCCCTGCCTAGGTCAGAACCGCCTCGCGCCGAGGTAGCGGGGTCGATAGTACCGGTAGTCCAGTGAGGTCACCGTGACGCGTCCGAAGCCGGATGAGGCGTGGATGAACTGATTGTTACCGATGTAGATGCCCGCGTGGCTCGGGCCCGGCCGCGTCGTGGTGAAGAATACGACATCGCCCACTTTCAGCTGCTCACGCGTCACGACGCGGCCCGTTGCCCACATCGCGTCCGTCGTGCGCGGTACCGAGACACCGACCGCGCGCATGACGTAGCCGATGAAACCGGAGCAGTCGAATCCGCGCGGGCTCATTCCACCCCAACGGTACCGCACGCCCACGTACCGTGACGCCGAAGCGAGCAGCGCGGATCCCCACTTCGCTCCCCGCGACGGCACGACGGCCGCGGGAAGCGGACGCCGCAGCGCGCCGGAACCGCTCTGCCCCGCCGCCGGAACACCCGGTCGCGATGGACGGAGGGCCTCTCCGCCGGGGATGACAAGCGTCTGACCCAAACGAAGCGCGTCAGGGTTCTCGAGTCTGTTCGCCTCCACGAGCGTCTGCACGGGAACCTGATAGCGGCGGGCCAGCGACCAGAGCGTATCCCCGGCCGTAACGACATGGGTGAGGCGTGCATTCGACGGTGCGGACGATGCTTGGCGCTCTCCGGCGTTGGGAATGATGAGCTCCTGCCCGAGCCGGAGCGCATCCGGATCGGCAAGCTGATTGGCGGACGCGAGCGCTTCGACCGACACCTCGTAGCGACGCGCGATCGACCATAGCGTGTCGCCCGGACGGACGACGTGGGTGTGGGATGCGGCGGCGATCGCGGGAATGGCGAGGACCACAAGCACGGCGCACGTGACCGTCTGGCTGACGCGGCTTCTCACGGTCCCCCCTGACCCAGACGTGAGTGTCTTCTGCCCGCGAAGAGCGGGCGCCAGACCTGCACGGCGCCGAGCGAGTATTCGCGCCGGGCGCACATTCCCCCTGTCTTTGCACGCGGAGGAGGTCAAAAGACGCCGCGCGTGCGTCCTCCTGTGCGGCGAGTTCGTGGAAACATCGGAGTGGCATTCGTGACGCCTCCGTTGTATGGATGGAGGAGACTGTGTATGGATAGAGGAGACTGGCCTGGGGTTAGCTGGGGAGGAAACTGGGCATAGAGTTGGTACAAAGACTGCAACACGATATAATGTGACCGGCAAGGGGGACAGATTGTGGTCCATATGAAGGTTCGCGGGGTGGCTCTCGACCAGCAGATGAATCCTGTGGTGCTGCTGGTCGATCAGGCCGAAACCATGGCCCTGCCGATCTGGATCGGGCAGGCCGAGGCGACGGCGATCGCGATGGAGCTGCAGAGTGTGAAACCCCCGCGGCCGATGACCCACGACCTCCTCCGTTCCGTGCTCGCGTCCCTCTCCGTCGGCGTCCTGCGCGTGGTCGTCACCGAGGTCAAGGAGCAGACCTACTTTGCCGAGATCCATCTGAGCAAGAACGGCGCCCCGATGGTCGTGGACTCCCGGCCCAGCGACGCCATCGCTCTCGCGCTCCGATCGGAAGCGCCGATCTTCGTGGCGGACAGCGTCGCGGAGCAAGCGATCCAGTTGAAGAAGCCGCTCGATCAGGAGATGGACGAGTTCCGCAAGTTCCTCGAGTCGGTGAAACCCTCCGACTTCCACGGCACCGTCCACTGAGTTCCCACGCCTTCGAATAACTAGCAATCCGGCATGGAATTCGTCGGGAAAGTCGTGCTCGTCACGGGCGGCGGGCGCGGCATCGGCCGGGCCATCTCGGCGGCGTTCGCCCAGGAGGGCGCGGCCGTCGCGATTGCCTTCCGCGAGCACGGCCGCGAGGCGCAGGCCGTGGTGGATGGACTGCGGCGCGGCGGCCGGCGGGCCGTCGCCGTTCAGGCGGACGTGAGCCGCGCCTCAGATGTGAAGGCGATGATCGATCAGGTCGTCGACGAGTGGGACCACTTGGACGTGCTCATCAACAACGCCGGGATCCTCCGCCGCACGCCGCTGGCCGATCTAACGCTTCGTGAGTGGGATGAGATCCTGGCGACGAACCTCACCGGGGTGATGCTCTGCGCTCAGGCCGCCGCTCCCGCGCTGCGCGGGCGCCGCGGGACGATCATCAACGTGGCCAGCATCCGGGGTCTCATCGGCGGCACGTCGCCGGCCTACGCGGCGAGCAAGGGCGGTGTGGTGACGCTGACGAAAACCCTGGCGCGGAACCTCGCCCCCGACGTCCGGGTGAACGCGGTGGCCCCGGCCTTCGTGAACACGGAGCTCAACGTCCACCTCACCGTCGAGCAGCGGGAGAAGATCGCGGGGCAGATCCCGCTGGGCCGGTTCGCGGAGCCGGAAGAGATCGCGCGCGTCGTCCTCTTCCTCGCTTCGCCGCGCGCCGCGTACATCACCGGGCAGACGCTCGTCGTCGACGGCGGCTTCACGATGTGGTGATGGTCAACTCTCGCTGGGGACCCTCAGCCGGTATCCAACTCCCGGCTCCGTGATGATGTACTCCGGCCGCGCGGGATTCGGCTCGAGCTTGTGGCGCAGGTTGCTCATCGTCACGCGCAATAGATGGGCGGCCTGATCATACCCGACGCCCCAGACCTCGCGGAGCAGGTGCCGGTGCGTCATCACTCTCCCCGCGTTCAGGACCAGCGTATGCAGGAGCTCGTATTCGATGGGGCTCAGGTGCAGTTCGCGCCCGCTGAGCTTGACGAGGCGCTTGGAGAGGTCCACGGTCAGCTCGCTGGCGACGAAGACGGGGTCCTCGGGCGGCCGGTCGCCATGGCGCAGGGCCGCCCGGACGCGGGCCAGCAGCTCGCCTGCGCTGAAGGGCTTGGTGACGTAGTCGTCCGCGCCGGCATCGAGGGCTTCCACCTTTTCTTCCTCACGGTCGTGCGCGGAGAGCACGACGATCGGGATCTTCGTCCATTCGCGCACCCGGCGGATGACGTCCACCCCGGAGAGATCGGGCAGTCCGAGGTCGAGGATGATGAGGTCGGGTCGCCCGGTGGCCGCCGCGGTGAGACCCTCCTGGCCGGTGGCGGCGTCGATGACCTCGAACCCATGAGGCGTGAGCACCGTCCGCAGGAGGCGGAGGATCGGGCGCTCGTCGTCAACGATCAGCAGGCGCGGTCCCGGCGGGCTCATCGAGCCGTTCCCGGATCTCCCCCGGTTCTCCAAGGACATACTGCAGGGCGAAGGTCACCACGGCCCCGCCGTCAGGACGGTTCGCCGCCCAGATACGGCCGCCGTGCGCCTCGATGATCCCTTTGCTGATCGTCAACCCAAGGCCCAACCCACTTTCATCCGGTGGGTGTTCCGCCCGGTGGAACTTGTCGAAGATGCGGGTGAGATCCTCATCCGAGATGCCGGGTCCGCGGTCCGCGACGGAGACATGCACCTCTCCGCCGGCGGTGCGGGCCTCGATCCGGATCGGGCGCGCGAGCGGAGAATATTTCAAGGCGTTGTCGAGCACGTTGGTCAGCGCCTGCGTCATCAGGGCGAAATCCATCGGCACCGACGGCAGGTCCGGCGGGAGACCGAACTCGATCTCCCGCTCTCGCGCCCGGCTGCCGAGCTGGGCCAGAGCCGCCCCGACGAGGTCCTCGATGTCTCCGGGTTCCTTGCGCAGGCTGAGCGCCCCGGCCTCGACCCGCGTCATGTCCAGCAGGTTCGTCACCAGGTGGGTCAGCCGGTCGGCCCCGTCCTTTGCCGTCTCCAGAAGCGCGCGTTGGGTCGCATCGTCATGATGTACGTCGCCGTCGAGCAGGCTGCTCAAGGCGCCGCTCACCGAGGCCAGGGGAGTGCGGAGGTCATGCGAGATGGAATTGAGCACAGCCGTCTGCAGCTTCTCCGTCTCGCGAGACAGTTCCCTGCGTTGGGTGGCCGTAGCGGTCTGCACCCGCTCCAGCGCCAGCGCAGCCTGGCTCGCGAAGGCCTGGAGCAGCTGCTCCTGGTCCGGACCAAGCGCCGTCCCCCCCGCCTGAGGGACGACACCGAGGACACCCCTGATCCCCTGTGCCGTCTTGAGCGGGACGTACCGCCCTCGGGCCGCAGGGAGGGTCTCCGTACCGCGCCCAGCCGGCTCGCCGTGCTGCATCACCCAGGCGGCCACCGCGCTCTCGTTCTCCGTGAGGGGAAACTCCGGCCCCCGGTAGGCGACCTCGGGCCGGCCGTCCTTGGCGATGAAGATCGCCACCATGCGGTCGAACGCGGTCCCAACGTGCCGGGCGATGGCGGCGAGGACCTCGTCCAGCGTGCTGGCCGCGGCGAAGTCGCGGGTGAGGGCGTAGAGTGCTGCGGTCGATGCCTCGCGCTGCCGCGCGGCGCGCACCTGCTCACGGACCCGGCTCGCCAGCGCGCTGATGACGAGCCCCACCACGAGCAGCCCCGCGAACGTGATCACGTACTCCGTGTCGCTGACGGCCATCGTGAAGCGCGGCGGAACGAAGAGGAAATCAAACGTCGCCACGGACAAGGCGGCGGCAAGGATGGCCGGTCCGCGTCCCCACTCTAGCGCCACGATGACGACCCCCAGCAGGTACATCATCGTCAGGTTCGTGAGCTCGAGGTGCCCGTGGACGAGCTGGCCGGCGAGGTTGACGAGGGCCACGACCCCAACCGAAGAGAGATAGGCACGAAGCGGCGCGCCCTGCGCCGGTGCTGACGGCACCGAGAGGGTCTTCGGTCCCGCCGGACCACTGATCGCGTAGACGTCGATGTTCTCGCTGTGGCGGAGGATCCAATCGACCAGCGATCCCCGCCGCAGGCGTTCCGACCAAGGGCGCAGGGACACCCCGGCGACGATCTTCGTGACGTTGTTTGCCTGCGCGTAGCGGACGATCTCCTGGGGAGGACTTGTCCCCGTGATGACCTCCGTGCGGCCGCCCAACTCCTCGGCCAGGTGCAGCGCCTTGGTGACGCGCTCTTGTTCAACCTGCGGCAGGCGGCGGAACTCCGGCGTCTCCACGAACAGCGCGATCCACTCCGCCCCCAAACTCGAGACCAGGCGGCGCCCGGCGCGGACGAGCCGTTCGCCCAGCGGCCCAGGGCCGATGGCGACGAGCACCTTCTCCCCGGCCGCCCATGGTCCGGGTATGCCATGGACCTCCATGTAGCGTCGCATCTGCTCGTCGACACGGCCGGCCAGATACCGCAGGGAGATCTCGCGCAGGGCGGTGAGATTGCCCGGCCGGAAGAACTTCCGGATCGCCCGCACCGCCTGCTCGGGGACGTAGACTTTGCCTTCCTGGAGGCGCTGGATCAGCTCGTCCGGCGAGATATCGACGAGCTCGATCTGCTCCGCTTCTTCCAGGATCCGGTCGGGCACAGTCTCCCGGATCACGATCCCGGTGATCTGGGCGACCACGTCATTGAGGCTCTCGACGTGCTGGATGTTCAGTGTGCTGTAAACGTCAATCCCCGCCGCGAGCAATTCCTCGACGTCGTGGAACCGGCGGGTATGACGAGATCCAGGCGCGTTCGTGTGGGCCATCTCGTCGACCACCGCGATCTCGGGCCGGCGGGCCAGGACGGCATCCAGGTCCATCTCCTCCAGGGTGACGCCCCGATAGGTGACCTGGGCTCGGGGGATGATGGGAAGGCCGGCCAGGACTGCGTCGGTCTCTTTCCGGCCGTGTGTCTCTACGTAGGCGACAACGACGTCGCGCGCTTGAGCGAGCTGCTCTTTCGCCGCCTCCAGCATCGCGTAGGTCTTGCCGACGCCGGCGGCAAAACCGAGGAAGAGGCGGAGCTTTCCCCGCCGGCCGCGCTGCTCCTCGGCCTGGACCCGCCGGAGCAGTTGTTCGGGATCAGGACGCGATGGTTCTGTACCCACGAACTCAATCTAGCACATCAGCTACTTCATACCGTCCAGCGCGAGGTTCAACCGGAGGACGTTGACCCGCGGCTCTCCAAGGATGCCGAACTGCCGGCCCTCCGTGTAGTGCCGGACCAGGCTCCGCACCGCATCTTCACTCAAGCCACGGGCACGGGCGATCCGCCGGACCTGATAGGCGGCCGCCGCAGGGCTGATGTGCGGATCGAGGCCGCTCCCCGAGGCGGTGACGAGGTCAACCGGAATGGGGCCGGTGGCTGACGGATCGGCCGCGCGCAGCGCAGCGATCCGCTTGGCCACGCCCTCACGCAGCGCCTTGCTGGTCGGTCCCAGGTTGGAGCCGCTGGACGCAGCGGCGTTATAGGGATACGGGCTCGTGGCGGATAGCCGTCCCCAGAAGTACTTGGGATCGTCGAAGGGCTGGCCGATCAGCATCGAGCCGACGGCGCGCCCGTCCCGCATGATCATGCTGCCGCCGGCCTGCGCCGGGAAGATGACCCGGGCCACGCCCGTGACCACCAGCGGGTAGAGCAATCCCGTCAGCACGGTGAAGATCACCAACCCAACCAGAGCCGGACGGAGTTCCTTCCGCATCGTTCAGCTACCTCCATATCCTTTGGACCAAGGAGCTGCTCATCGGGCCAAGCCGAGACCGACCAACAGGAGATCGATGAACTTGATGCCGATGAACGGAGCGATCACGCCGCCGACTCCGTAGATCATGATATTGTCCCGCAGGACCTGGGCGGCCCCAACCGGCCGATAGCGCACACCGCGCAGGGCCAGCGGGATCAACGCCACGATGATCAGCGCGTTGAAGATGACGGCGGAGAGGATGGCGCTCCGGGGGGTCGCCAGCCGCATGAAATTCAGAACGTCGAGCACGGGGTACGTCGCGGCGAACGCGGCCGGGATGATCGCGAAATACTTGGCCATGTCATTGGCGATGCTGAACGTCGTCAGCGCCCCGCGCGTCATCAGCAGCTGTTTGCCGATCTCGACGACCTCGATGAGCTTCGTCGGGTTGCTGTCCAGGTCGACCATGTTGGCGGCTTCGCGCGCCGGCTGCGTGCCGGTGTTCATCGCCACGGCCACGTCGGCCTGCGCCAGCGCGGGCGCGTCGTTGGTGCCGTCGCCCGTCATGGCCACCAGGTGCCCGTCACTCTGATGCTTGCGGATCAGCCTGAGCTTCTCTTCCGGCGTGGCCTGGGCGAGGAAGTCGTCCACACCGGCTTCGGCCGAGATCGCCGCGGCTGTCAGTGGATTGTCCCCCGTGATCATCACGGTCCTGATCCCCATCCGGCGGAGATGCAGGAAGCGCTCCTTGATCCCGCCCTTGACGATGTCTTTGAGATGGATCACGCCGACGAGGTCTGCGTTGTGCGCCACGGCCAGGGGTGTCCCGCCCGTCCTGGCGATCCGCTCGACGATGCCGTCGAAGTCGGCCGGGACCGCGCCGCCCATGGCGCGTACGTGCGCGGAGATGGCGTCGGGTGCACCCTTGCGGATGTGCGTCCCGTCGAGATCCACTCCGCTCATTCGGGTCTGGGCGGTGAACGGGATGAACTGCGCACCGCGGGGCGTCTCCGGCGCCGCGCCGACCACCCGCTCGCGGATCCCGTACTTCTCCTTGGCCAGCACGACGATGCTGCGACCCTCCGGGGTCTCATCGGCCAGCGAGGCCATCTGGCTCCACTCGGCGAGGCGCCGCGGATCGGTACCCTTCAACGGGATCAACTCGACGGCCTGACGGTTGCCCAGCGTGATCGTCCCGGTCTTGTCCAGCAGCAGGACATCGACGTCGCCCGCCGCTTCTACCGCGCGGCCGGACGTGGCGATCACGTTGCGCCGGATCATGCGGTCCATGCCGGCGATGCCGATCGCGCTGAGCAGCCCGCCGATCGTCGTGGGGATCAGGCAAACAAGGAGGGAGACAAGCACGGTGATGGTGACGACCCGGCCCTGCCCCGCAGCCTGCACACTATAGGACGAAAACGGCAACAGCGTGGCGCAGACGAGCAGGAAGATGATCGTGAAGCCGGCGAGGAGAATGTTCAGCGCGATCTCGTTCGGGGTCTTCTGACGCTTGGCCCCCTCAACCAGCCGGATCATCCGGTCCAGAAAGCCCTCGCCGGGTTCGGCGGTGACGCGGACGATCAGCCAGTCCGAGAGCACGCGCGTGCTGCCGGTCACCGCGCTTCGGTCGCCGCCCGACTCGCGGATCACCGGCGCGCTCTCTCCGGTGACCGCGCTCTCGTCGACCGAGGCGATGCCCTCGACGACCTCGCCGTCGGCCGGGATGATCTCGCCGGCCTCGACGAGGACGACGTCGTCGGGCCGGAGCGCCGTCGAGGAGACAACATCATAGCGGGCCTGGCGATCCGGCCGCTGGAGGCGCTTCGCCGTCGTCTCACGCCGCATCCGCCGCAGCGCCTCGGCCTGAGCCTTGCCGCGCCCTTCGGCCACCGCCTCCGCGAAGTTGGCGAAGAGAACCGTGAACCACAGCCACACGGAGATCCATCCAATGAACCCCGCGGGATCCTCACCGCTGCCGCCGATGGCCTGGAAGAACAGGATCGTGGTCAGGACGGCGCCGACCTCGACGACGAACATGACCGGGTTCCGCACTTGCACGCGCGGGTTGAGTTTCACGAACGCGTCGACAATCGCCCGGCGAATCAGTCCACGCGAATATGTTGAGGGCTTCATCGATTGCACAGCCATCTCGCTCCTCCTAGAATGCGGCGCCGAGTCCGAGCAGCAAGTGTTCGACGATCGGCCCCAAGGCCAGTGCCGGCAGGAAGCTCAAGGCGCCGACGAGGACGACTACGCCGATCAGCCAGGCGACGAACAGCGGCGTGTGCGTGGGCAGCGTGCCCGCCCCGGCCGGGATCCGCTTCTTGACCGCCAGCGATCCGGCGATCGCCAGGGCCGGGATGGCCAGCCAGTAGCGCGCAAACATCATCGCCACCCCGCCGCTGATGTTGTAGATGGGCGTGTTAGCGCCCAGCCCGGCAAAGGCGCTGCCGTTGTTATTGCCCATGGAAGAGAACGCGTAGAGCACTTCACTGAACCCGTGCGGGCCGGCATTGAAGATCGTGGAGCGGCCCGCCACCGTGGAGACCGCCAGGGCAGTGAAGCCCAGGACCACGGCCACGGGGATCA
>DATDEG010000144.1:0-9179 GCA_036523465.1 bacterium | reverse complement strand
TGAACTGCTTCGTTCCCGTGAGGAGCCACGCCGCGCCGTCCAGCGAGCGCACCGCCTTCGTGCGGATGGACATCGCGTCCGAGCCCGCGGTCGGCTCGGTGAGCGCGTAGGCTCCGATGAGCTCCCCGCGGACCATCTTCGGCAGGTAGCGTTCCCGCTGGGCAGGCGTCCCGAAGTACACGATGGGTTCCATGCCGATCCCGACGTGCGCGGAGCAGGTTACGCCAAACGAACCGGCCGATAGCGCCTCGGTGACGAGCAGCGCGGTGACCTTGTCGAGTTCTGCTCCACCGTAGGCGCCAGGGACTTCGATGCCGAGCAGCTCGAGCTGCCCGAGCTTCTTCAGGAGGTCGCGGGTCAGGGCCCAGTCCTTTCCCTCGATGCGATCCAGGACAGGGAACACTTCTTGCTCCACGAAGTCCCGCGCGGTCTGGCCCACGAGGCGCTGCTCTTCACTGAGGTCCTCCGGTGAGAAGACCTCTCCGGGAACGGTGTCCGTGATGAGGAAGCTGCCTCCCGCTACCGGCGCGCCGCGTTCTCGCTCGTCCACCGCCTTCGCGTCCATAGCTCCCCTCCGCCGTTCGAAAGACTCCGGAAAGACCTCAACCCTTCATACTAGGCAGACACTCTCCGCACTCGGGCCCTGCGGGCTGCCCTTGGCTTCAAGCCCGTTCGAACACCCCGGCGGCGCCCATGCCGCCGCCGATGCACATCGTCACGATGCCGTAGCGCACCTGCCGGCGCGCCATCTCCGCGAGGAGCGTGGCCGTCAGTTTAGCCCCGGTGCACCCCAGAGGATGCCCGAGCGCGATGGCGCCGCCATTCACGTTGACGATCTCCTGATCCAGATCCAACTGCCGGATCACGGCGAGCGCCTGGGCGGCGAATGCCTCGTTGAGCTCGATGAGGCCGACGTCGTGCAGGCTCAGTCCCGCCAGCTTGAGCGCTTTCGGGATGGCGGCGACCGGACCGATGCCCATGATCTCGGGGGCGACCCCGGCGACGGCGAACGCCCGGAAGATCCCAAACGGGGTGAGGCGGAGCGCGCCGGCGCGCTCCGCCGACATCACAACTGCTGCCGCCGCGCCGTCGCTGGTCTGCGACGAGTTGCCGGCGGTCACCGTGCCGTTCTTGGAGAAGACCGGCTTCAGTTTTGCGAGCGCATCGGGCGATGTGTCCGGGCGGACCCCCTCGTCGATCTGAAACGTCGCCGTCGTGGACTTCGGCCGGCCGTCGCCATTGGATTCCCATCGATTAACGGTCACCGGCACGACCTCGTCGGCGAACCTTCCGGAGCGGATGGCATCCGCGGCCCGCGTGTGGCTGTGATAGGCGAACGCGTCCTGATCCTCGCGGGAGACGCTGTATCGTTGCGCGATGTGCTCCGCCGTGAGGCCCATCGAGGTGAAGACCGCGGGCCAGGTGTCGACGAGATGCGGGTTGGGGGTGAACGTATGGCCGGTCTGGCCCGGCATCAGGCTCATCGATTCCGTTCCGCCGGCGACGATGACCTCGGCGAATCCGGCCATGATGTGCTCGGCCGCAATCGCGATGGCCTGGAGCCCCGAGGAGCAGAAGCGGTTCACGGTCTGGCCCGGCACCGTGTCCGGAAGCCCCGCCCGGAGCGCGGCGATCCGTCCCACATTGAGGCCCTGCTCCGCTTCCGGGAGGGCGCAGCCCATGATGACGTCGTCGATCTCCGCCGGCTGGAGGCCCGGGACCCGTCGCACCGCTTCCGAGATCGCCGCGGCCGCCAGGTCATCGGGCCGCGTGTCCTTCAGCGCGCCCCGGGGCGCCTTGCCGACCGCGGTCCGGACTGCCGAGACGATGACGGCTTCCCGCATACGGACTCCTCCGATCCTACAGATACCGGAATGTCGCCATCCCGATCACAGCAAGGAGCATGAGATACGCCATCCGGTACAGGACTCGCTCGAGTCTGGCAGACAACGCCTGCACCTCCTGCATCACGGCCGGCGCCGGGGGCTTTCCGGAGGCCGCGACCGCGCGACCCAGCCGCGCCATTCGCAGCGTCGTCGGAAGGGATTCAAAGAGTCCTTCCAGGGCGGCGGCGATCCCGAGAACGGCCGCGATCGTAAGGACGATCCCGGGCGTCGTGGCGAGCCATGCCCGGCTGAACCCCGCGGAGTCCCTCCAGTACATGATGATCCCGGACAGCGGCGACAGGATGGCCGCGACCGCCATGTAGGTCGGGAACGGCGGTGCCGTGATCGTCTGCATGATCCGGCCCGTGTCCTGGCCGAACGTCTTCACGCGCCGCAGGAGGAAGAGGGCGAAATACCAGATGGTCCCGACCCAGAACACGCCGGCGAAGATATGGATGAGCCGGAGCACAGCGATGGTGAGGTTCATCGGCCGGTCAGCCTCCTCAGTTGCGGAGTGGTCTTCCGTGCTGCAGAGTATGCCGGATGCGCTCCTGCGTCTTCGCGGTTCCGAGCAGGCTGAGGAACGCTTCCCGTTCGAGATCGTGCAGGTACTCCTCGGAGGCCTCGGTCCCGTACGGCACGTTTCCCCCGCACATCACGTACGCGAGCTTCCTGCTGACGAGCTCGTCGTGCTCGGAGATGTGCCCGGCCGTCCGCATGAGGTAGAGATACGCGTCGATCGCCGCGCGTCCGCGCTCACCGGCGACCCGGATGTGCTGGTGGACGGGCGGCCGGTAGCCGGTCCGGATGAGCCCGAGGCAGACCGTCTTCGCATCCTGGAGGAGATGATCGGCATTCATCGAGATCTCGTCGCCGTCGCGGAGGAAGCCGAACTGCCGCGCCTCTTCCGCTGAGAGCGAGACCTTGGCGGTCGCAACCGTCTCGAAGACCCAGCGGATCATCGGGAAGAGGTCGGCGTCGCTGCCGGCCGGGATGCGCGCGGCGGCCCGGCGGACCATCTCCGTGCTCCCACCGCCGGCCGGGATCAGCCCGATCCCGCATTCGATCAGACCCATGTACGTCTCCGCTGAGGCCTGCACCCGGGCGCAGGGCAGGCACCACTCCGTGCCGCCCGCGAGGGTGCGCCCAAACGGGGCGGCGACCACCGGCTGGGCCGAGTAGCGGACGGCGAGGTTGTGACGCTGCAGCGAGCGGACGGCGAGATCGAGCTCGTCCCAGCTCCCCTCCTGTGCTTCAAGCAGCAAGAGCATGATGTTCGCGCCGCCCGCGCAGAAATCGGGCGCGTGATTGCCGATGATCATCCCATCGAAGTGGCCATGCAGCTCCTCGAGGGCGCGTCGGGCCATGCGTAGCGTGTCTTCGCCGATCGTGTTCAGCTTCGAGTGGAACTCCAGGCAGGCGACCCCGTCGCCGATGTCGACGACGCTGGCCCCGGGATTGGTGGCCACTGTCCGGCCCTGTTCCTTCAGCCTGGGCAGCATGAGGACGTGCGGACGTTCCGGGACCGGCGCATAGCGGCCTTTGGTGATGTCGAAGAACTCGTCGGTCCCGTCGCGCCTGCGGTAGAATCGCCCGTCGCCGCGATCCAGGACGGCACGGACCTGCTCCGGGACGTCGCGCCCCTCATCGCCGAGGCGCGTGGCGATCTCGGCGACGCCCAGCAGATCCCACGTCTCGAATGGCCCGCGGTCCCAGGCGAACCCCCAGCGCAATGCTCGATCGACATTGACGATGTCATCGGCGATCTCGGGGACGCGCCTGGCCGCGTAGCTGAGGATGCTCGAGGTGAGCTGCCAGAGGAACTGGCCGCCCTTGTCGGGAGCGGAGAGGAGTTGCCGCATCCGCTTCGCGGGATCCTCGATCATCTTCGCCGCTTCGATGCTGGCCAGTTTGGTCTTCTGGCGCGGGCGGTATTCCATCGTCGTGTAATCCAGCGCGTAGATCTCGCCGTCGACACGCTTGTAGAAACCGCTCCCCGCCTTCTCACCCAGCCAGCCGCGCTTCGCCATCTCGTGGAAGAGTGGTGGGACGACGAAGACATCGCGCTCCGGGTCGTCGGCGAGATTGCGGTAGGAGTTTTCCGAGACGTGGATGACGGTGTCCAACCCGACGAGGTCGGTTGTCCGGAACGTGGCGCTGCGGGGCCGGCCCGTCAGCGGGCCGGTGAGTTCGTCGACCTCCTCGATGCTCAATCCGAGCTCGAGCATCAACTGCACGGCTTTCCGGAAGCCGTAGCTGCCGATGCGGTTCGCGATGAAGTTCGGCCGGTCGTGGGCGAAGACGATGCCCTTGCCGAGACGATGGTCGCCCCACCCCGCCGCCGTCTCCACGACGGACGGATCGGTATCGGGCAGCGGGATGATCTCGAGCAGTTTGAGGTAGCGCGGCGGGTTGAAGAAGTGCGTTCCCAGGAAATGGCGACGGAACGCAGCGGACCGCCCCTCGACGATGGACCCCACAGGCAGCCCGGATGTGTTCGTGCTGACGATTGCGTCCGCGCGACGATGGCGCTCGACGTGCTCGAGGAGCGCCCGCTTGATCGTGAGATCCTCGATGACCGCCTCGATGATCCAATCGGCGCCGGCGATGTCCTTGAGATGATCATCGAAGTTCCCCACCGTGACGAGCCGGGCGCGTGCCGGCGTGAAGAACGCCGCCGGGTTCGCACGCAGCGCCCGCTCTTTGCCCGCGGCGGCGATCCGGTTGCGCACGAGGGGGTCGTGCAGGGTGAGCCCGCGCCTGCGTTCGGCGTCGGTCAATTCACCGGGGACGATGTCGAGGAGCAGGACTGGGGTCCCGGCATTGGCGAGGTGGGCGGCGATCGCCCCGCCCATCACACCGGAACCGAGGACCACTGCTTTGGAGAGTTGCGTCGTCACGGGTCCACCTCACCCACACCACCCCGTCCTTCGGTGCCCATCCCTACTCCCGCGTCTGGCCGTCGCTGCGTAATCCGTCCAGAAAGAGGCCGGTGAACGTTGTCGCAAATGCGGCGTGGCTTGCCGCTCCGCCGGGGTCGAACCACTGCGTGAACCAGTTGCACGCGCCGAGGATCGCGAATACCGCTGCCTTCTCGTCGACGGCGCGGAACTCGCCCGAGCGGATCCCTTCGCGCACGAGCGTACGGAAGATGCGCTCGTACCGGTCGCGCATCCCCACCATGATCTCGCGCCGCCGCGGCGAGAGCGACTTCAGCTCCACGTGGAGGATCGTCAATTCGTCTCTAATCCTCGCCGCCGCGGCGAGGTGCGCCGAGATCGCGTCGCGGACGCGGACTGAGGCGGGGAGGGCGGCACGCGCCACGGGCTCGACGCTCTCGCGCAGCATATCCATTGCCCGCTCCATGATCTCCCAGAGGAGATCCTCTTTCGCTTCGATGTAATGGTAGAGGCTGCCTCGCTGCACGCCGACCGCTTCGGCCAGATCCTGCATCGAAGTGGCGTGATAGCCGCGCTCGCGGAAGAGGCGGACAGCGGCCGTGAGGAGCTCTTCGTGCCTGGGGCGGGGAAGGGGCTGGGCAGCCATGTCTGACTCCCTACCAAACGTTCGTTAGATAACCTGCTGGCTCCTTCTAGGTGGGAAGGTAGACTGATGAGGTACCATGCCAAGCAAGAGCTGTGAGCGGATATGACCCCGTCAGGTTGAGCGGGGAGGGCAGCGGATCACCCGAGGAATCCCATGAGTGGCAGCGCGCGGCATGACGGGCTCCCTTCGGGCGTCGAGGCGGATGCGCGTCCGCTGAGCGGATGGCCTTCGCACCCCAACAGACTCGTCGGCCGCGAGAAAGACCTTGAGGCACTACACGTCCTCCTTCTCAGGGGGACCGTGCGGCTCGTCACCGTAACGGGCCCGCCTGGGGTTGGAAAGACCCGTTGTGCGATCGAGCTGGCCGCAGCGATCACTCCGGAGTTTGATGCTGGCGCCGTGTTTGTCGATCTGGCCCCGGTCCGCGATGCCGGTATGGTCGCGGATGCCATTGCCCGGGCGCTCGGCGTGGCCGATCATCCGGATCGCCCGGCTCTGCGCCGACTCCAGGATCACCTGAGCGACCGCAACGTCCTGCTCCTCCTTGATAATTTCGAACACGTCATCGCGGCCGCCGGGGCCGTGGCCGACCTGCTGGCAGCCTGTCCGCACGTCAAGGTGCTGGTCACCAGCCGGCAGCCGCTGCACATCCGGTGGGAGCACCGATACAATCTGTCCCCGCTTGCACTTCCTGATGAGACGGCGAGATCGGATCGAGCTGCCCTGACCCGCGCTCCGGCCGCGGCCCTCTTCATCGAGCGGGCCCGAGCTTCGGACGCGCGCTTCTCCGTCGATGAGCGTGCCGCGCCGATCGTGGCCGAGATCTGCGGCAGGCTCGATGGGCTTCCGCTTGCCATCGAGCTGGCGGCGGCATGGAGCGGTGCGCTCGGACTCGATGCGATTCGATCGCGACTGTCCAACGCTCAGGCCCTGCCGCTGAGCGGCCCGCGCGACGTGCCAGAGCGTCAGCGGACGCTGGTGGATGCCATCGCCTGGAGTTACGACCTCTTGAATGAAGCGGAACGCAGAGTCTTCCGCGCGCTCGGAGCCTTCGCCGGCGAGATCCCGCCCGACGCCATCGAAGCGGTGTGCGAGGGGCTCCGCGTGGACATCCTGACGCCGGTTGCGGGGCTGGTCGACAAGAATCTGCTGACACGGGTGGAAGATGGAGAAACGCGCTTCCGGATGCTGGAGACCATCCGGGAGTTTGCGGACGAGCGGCTGGAGCTCACGGGCGAGGCCGACGGGGTGCGCCGGCGTCATGCCTCCTGGTTCCTCGCCCTCGCCCAGCGGGCGGAACGGTTCATCTGGAGTGAGCACCAGGCGGCCTGGTTCGAGCGCCTCGAGCGTGCTCACGACAACATCCGCGCGGCCCTGCACTGGTGCCTCAGTGGTGGGGACGAGGAGACCGGGGTGCTGCTCACCGCCGCGATGCACCGTTTCTGGTTCGCACACGGCTACATACGTGACGGCCTGAGATGGTGCCGGATCGCGGCGTCGAAACAGCGGGTGTCCGCCACAGGGCGCGCGCTGGCCCTCAGGAACCTGGCGTTCTTCCTCCATCATCAGGGAGAACGGGAACAGGCGCTCGAGCTTGCGGAGCAGGCCGCGGCCCTTGCCCGGTCGGTTGGCGACCCCTCGCTGATGATATGGGTTCTGCTGGGGTTGGGGCAGGCGATGCAGGTGAGCGGTGACCTCGAGCGCAGTGAGCGCGTCTATGGTGAGATGCTCGAGATTGCGCGCCGTGCGGGAGACGACACCCAGGTTGCCCGGGCCCTGAACAACATCGGAACCTTGCTGCTGATCCGTGGAGACAAAGAGCGAGGTCGCCGGCTCCTGGAGGAAGCGCTGGCGATCGCGCGGCCGCGTCACGACAAATGGCTGACCAGCCTTGTGACCGGAAGCCTCGGCCAGGCGCTTGCCCCGGAGGACCCCGGTCAAGGCTTGAAGCTCCTCGAGGAGAGTCTGGCGCTTTCTCACGAGATCGGGCATCGCTGGCTGACCGTGCGCGGTTTGGAGGAACTGGCGGGGATGCTGGCGCCGACCGATCGCGCCGAAGTCGCCGCCGAGTTGCTGGGTGCGACCGAGTCCTTGCGGGACGTCTTCGGGTTCAGGCCTGGCCCGGGATCGGAGGCGAGGGTGAACGCCACCGCTGCATCCGCTCGTGACCGCCTCAGGTCTGCCGCGTTCGATGCCGCCTGGAGCAAAGGGAAGCGGATGACGGCCGACGAGGCCGTGGCCCTGGCCCTGGGGCGGAACGTTCCCGCTCGATCGGAGCCGTTGCAACGCCCAGGCGGACTCACCGGCCGCGAAGTCCAGATCGTTCTTGCCATCGCCCGCGGGTTGACCAACCGTCAGATCGCGGAGAAGCTGGAGATCTCCGAACGCACCGTGGACGCCCACATGCAGAACGTCCGGAACAAGCTCGGGATGGAGAGGCGGGCGCAGATCGCGGCCTGGGCCTCAGCTCATCTTCCGGAGAGCGCCTCTCCCTAGTCTTTCGAACCCTCTCAGCAACCGGCCTCGGTACTTAGGTCTTTCCTCGGATGGCGGCAGCCCGGGCGCCGCGCAAGATGGGAGAATAGCGCGAGCGGGCGACGGGCGCGTTCTACCGATTTCTTCGTGCCGAGACGCCTAGGGTCGCCCAAGGGAGGAATCAGTATGAGCAGGCGCCTTGCTCAGGTTCTGGCTGTTGTGGTTGTCGGAACGTTCCTCGCATCGCCGGCGGTCGTTGCGCAGCAGACTCTGGTGCCTGGGTCACTCATTGTCAAGGCGCTGGCAGACAAGAAAGTGACGGCGTTGCCGGTAGGGCGCCCGCGCCTCTACTGGCGGATAGAGACCTTCCCCAGTCTGGCTCAGGCCCAGGCAGCCGCCGGGCAGTGGGGCTTGGCCGCTGAGACTTTTGGCAAGGCGTGGCTCTTCACGCTCGGGGCCAAAGGGGGGGCGTCGTCGGGCGGTACGAAGGTGGCAGACGTCGGCCCACTACCGCCCGTTGTGGCGAAAGAGTATCTCCTTCGGATCAACGAAGGGACGGGCGCGCCTAACAGCATTACCGTCGTCCATACGCATCCGGGGGTCGAGGCATTCTACACCGTAGCGGGAGAGGTCTGCTTGCGCACGCCTCAAGGGATGATCCGGATTCCGGCGGGCAAGGCTGAGGCGGGCGCTGACACCGACACTCCCATCCAGGTTTCCAACTGCGGCACGACCGAACTCCGCGAGTTGATCATGTTCGTGGTCGATGCGAACAGGCCGTTTTCGTCCCCCGCAGTGCTCCCGTAGGGCTGGGACGCAATTCATCGGGCGCCAGCCTGACTCGAAACGCGTTGGGCTGGCACTGTTTTTTCCGTGGATGCCTCACCTCTGGTGGCACCTCAGGCGGAGACGATACCGCGCTCCAATCCACCATTGATCTCACAGATCGTGCAGGCGTGCGTGGTCGTCCGCGACATGATCACAGCGGTGTGCGGTCGGTGCTGGCCGTCATGGCGGAGCGAGGGTAACAGAGCTCTCCACGGTCTCGAGCACTTTGACCGAACTGAAGAACAGCGGGTGGTACTGCCCCGTCGCCCAGGCGGCTACGAAGTCTTTGTAGTGGCGGTGGAAGGGGAGGCCGCTCTGGCCGGTCGTGTGGATGGCCATTGACCGGTCCCAATTCCCCACGTCGAGGATCTGGCGGTATGATGCCACGATCACCTGACGGAAGGTCTTAACGCTGAATCCTCCATTGTTGACGGTGAACGCATC
>DATDEG010000143.1:0-5060 GCA_036523465.1 bacterium | reverse complement strand
GGTCACGACAACAGCTTGATGGGCGCGACCAACCTTGGATTGTGGATCGTGCCCGCCCAGGCGGGCGCGCCGCGGCTCCTTACCACGGCGTTCGACCGCTCGCTCACCCACCATCCCATCAACGACATGCGGGCCCATCCGAAGACCGGCGGCCCCATCTGGCTCCCAGACGGCGGGTCCATCTTGGTTCTCGTCGCCGAGGGAGCCACCAACCAACTCGCGCTCGTCGACGTGCCGGGCGGAGGCGTCACGATGATCACCACGGGCGCGCGGGAGATCTTCGGCTATGCATTCACGCGGTCGGTCTCGCTCGGCGCGCTGGCGGTCTCCGATCCGTTCATCCCGGGCGATCTTGTGTCGGTACGGGTGGACGGCACGAAGGTGAGCGAGCGCCGGCTCACCGCCGTGAACGCCGAACTGCTCGATGGCATCGAGTTGATCATGCCGGAGAAGTTCACCTACGATGGGGCGGACGGGTGGCCCGTCGAAGGCTGGGTGATGCGCCCGCTCGGATTCCGCGAAGGGACGCGGTATCCGACCATCCTGCAGATTCATGGCGGCCCGCACGGCGCGTACGGAGAGTCATTCTTCCACGAATTCCAGCTGCTTGCGTCCGAAGGCTACGCGCTCGTATACACGAACCCGCGCGGCAGCCAGGGCTACGGGCAGCGCTTCACCGCCGCGACACACCACGATTGGGGCGGCAAGGACTACGAGGACATCATGCGGGGATTGGATGCCGCCCTGGCCCGCTACGCGTTCCTCGATCCGGACCGGCTCGGCGTGGCCGGCGGGAGCTATGGCGGGTTCATGACCAACTGGGTCATCGGCCACACGGATCGGTTCAAGGCCGCGGTGACGATGCGATCGATCAGCAACCACCTCAGCCAGTGGGGGACGTCCGACCTCGCCTTCATGAAGGGATTCTGGGAATTCCCCGGCGATCCGTGGGAAGCTCCGACCTGGTACTGGGAACGTTCTCCGCTGGCCTACGTGACGCAAATGACGACGCCGCTGCTCATCCTGCACAGCGAGATGGATCTCCGCTGCCCGATCGGTGAAGGCGAGCAGCTCTTCGCCGCGCTGAAGAAGCTAAAGCGCGAAGTTATGTTCGTCCGGTTCCCCAATGAGAGCCATGATCTCTCGCGCATCGGGAAGCCCGCGCACCGGACCGAACGGTTGCGTCTCATCGTGCAGTGGTTTGCCGATCACCTCCGCGCGGCACTCCCCGCGCGCGAGGCGGTCGTGGCGGGGGGCGGGGAGTGACCGACGAAGAGCGTCCCCGCCCACGGCGGCGAGGACGGCGGGGCGGCCGGCGACGGCGGGGGAAGCGATCCGGGGCAGAGGCCGGCGGTGCCGCTGCGCCGGGCGCCCGTGGTCCGCGCATCTATACCCGCGCGGGTGACCGCGGTGAGACGGGGCTCATCGGCGGGCAGCGTGTCCCCAAAGATGATCCGCGCGTCGAGGCGTACGGCGCCGTGGACGAGCTCAACGCGCAGCTCGGGGCCGCGCGGGCCATTGTCAGAGACCGCGACCTCGAAGAGGTCCTGGACCGGCTCCAGAACCGGCTGTTCGATCTCGGCGCGGAGCTGGCCGCCCCGAAGGGTGCGCAGAAGACGCCGTCCACCATCACCGCCGCCGAGGTCCAGGTACTCGAAGGAGTCATCGACCTTTACCAGGAAACCCTCCCGCCGCTGCGCGAGTTCATCCTTCCGGCGGGCAGCGAGATTGCCACGGCTCTCCACGTGGCGCGCACACTGTGCCGCCGCGCGGAACGGCGGGTCGTCACCCTGCATCGCCGCGACGCCCTCGATGCCGAAATCCTGAGCTACTTGAATCGCCTCTCCGATCTCCTCTTCGTGCTCGCTCGTGTGGCCAACGCCCGCGCGATGATCCCCGACGCCGTGTGGAAGAAGGCTGCCCCAAAGAAGGCGAGGACGACCACCCAGGGGGAGGGCTCGGTACATCCGTCGCCGCCCCGATCGCGAGGGGGCGGCGCGCCCGTCGCTTGACCACCTGGCGCTGGGTAGAGTACACTCAACAATGATGTAGATAACTGGCTACATCACTCTTTCAGGCCGCCGCATGAAAGTCATCGATCTCACCAGCAAGACACCGGGGCTCCGCGTCCGCGTGGATCCGTCGCCGGTCTACGACATGCTGGCCGGCCTCTTCGTAGCCGACAACTGGAGCGCGGAGCGAGGGTTCGAGGTGGACCGGCGCTGGGTGCAGCAGGCCCGTGCTTCCCTCGGCCCCATGCTACGGCCCGATCTCCGTCTCTTTGTCCGGGAGCGCGGTTTCATCTGGGGCGTCGCGTCGCTGCTCGAGGATCGCCCCGGGTTATCCATCCACGGGTTTCTTGGACTTCTGGCCGCCCTACCGCCGGTGGAACTCATCGAGCGGATACTCACCGCCCCCCGGGCCGCGCGCCCGGCGGCGCCGCTGCTGCACGAACTCCTGCGGACCCGGAGGGACAGCGTTCTCCGCGAGTTCCTCGCCGCGTATCCCGACGACTATGAGCCCGCCCGCGTGCGGACATTGGTCACGTCGCCGCCCGGGGAGATCCAGCACCGGCTTCTCCGCCTCCTCCGTGCGTTCTATGGGAAGGTGTATCAGAGTGAGGAGGAACGCATCCTGACGTTGCTCCGCTCCGACGCCGAGGTGAAGACGGCGATGCTCGCCGTGCTGCAGCCAGAGGAGGTCATCGAGCGGGCGACGGGAGGCCTGGCCTTCGGCCCGGATGCCGACATCGCCCGGGTGGTGCTGGCCCCCTCGTACTTCTTCCGGCCCTACAACATCATCAGTGAGTACCCCGGCGTGCGCCTCTTTGTCTATCCCGTCGCGCTCGAGGCGGGCGCCTCGCCGACGCACGATCTGGCCCGGCTCTATAAGGCGCTGGGAGACGAGACCCGCCTCCGTATCCTGCAGATGCTTGCCGGGCGCGAGATGTACGTGCAGGAAATCGCCAATCGCCTAGGGGTGACGCACGTCACCACCATCCATCACCTCGCCCAGCTCCGCGCCGCCCAGCTCATCCGGGGCATCGACCGCGGGAACCTGAAATACTATCAGCTCCGGCTCGACTCCGTGCAGGACGCCGGATCGCGGCTCATCGAGTTCGTTGGCCCGCGGCAGGGAGGACGATGAAGACGATCGATCGCCGGAACATCGACGCCCTCGTGCACGGCCGCGAGGTGCTCACCGTCGAGCAGGCCGCGGAGTACCTGCAGGTCCACAAGGTCACGCTCTACAAGTACATCCGCTCCGGCGCCCTGCCCGCGGCGAAGCTCGGTAAGGTCTATCGCATCTTCCGGCGGGATCTCGAAGCGCTGGTCGAAGCGTCCCGCACGTCGGGGAAATGATCACCTCGGCGGGCGCGCTCGCGGCCGGCCATTCGGCGACCTTCGCGGCGCTCCGCCATCCCAACTACCGGCTGTTCTGGACCGGCATGGTCGTCTCGCTCGTCGGGATGTGGGTCCAATCCACGGCCACGGGATACCTCGTCTGGGAGTTGACGCGGTCTCCCCTCGCGACGAGCATGACGGCGTTGTTCTTCGGGTTGCCGAGCATGGCCCTGGCGTTGTTCGGCGGGGTCATCGCCGACCGCGTGGATCGCCGGCGGCTGCTGCTCGTCACGCAGGGCGTGTTCATGCTGTCGGCGATCGTGCTCGCCACCCTCACGTTCAGGGAATTGGTGGAGGTTTGGCATATCTACCTCCTCTCGCTGGTGAACGGCACGGTGATGGCGTTCGATGCGCCGACCCGTCAGGCGATGATCCCCTCGCTCGTCGCGCGCGCCGATGTTCCCAACGCGATCGCCTTGAACTCCGCGGCGTTCAACGGCAGCCGTATCATCGGTCCGACGCTGGGAGGCATCATCTACGCGTCGGCCGGGCCGGCCTGGTGCTTCGGCCTCAACGCGGCCCTCTATCCTGCGATCCTCATCGCCCTCTACCTGATCCGGCCCGCGGCCACGGCCGTACGGCACCTCGGCCGGCCCTGGCATGATCTCAGGGACGGCGTCGCCTACGCCGCGCGCACGCATCTCATCCGCGGCGGCCTTCTGATGGTGGCCCTGGTGGGGACCTTCGCGTTCACGTACGTCGTGCTCATGCCGGTCATCGCCAGCCGGGTCCTCGGGGGCGGTCCCCGTGAGAACGGCTTCCTCATCGCCTCAGCGGGCGTGGGAGCGACGATCGGAGCGTTGGGGGTGGCCAGCGTCGGGATGCCACGCCGCCCGGGACGCTTCATCCTTGCCTTCGGGATCGTTGCATCCGCCGGCCTCGTCTTGCTGGCCACGTCCCGTCACCTGTTCCTGTCGATGGCCCTCACGGCGTTCACGGCCGGCTCCATCATGTCGTTTCTCTCCATCACGAACTCGACGATCCAGACCAATGTGTCAGACGAGTTGCGCGGTCGCGTGATGAGTCTCTATACGCTGGCGCTCATCGGGAGCGGACCCCTCAATGCGCTGCTCGCCGGCACGCTGGCGAACACCGTCGGGGTGCCGCTCACCCTGGCTGTGAGCGGGCTGCTCATGGCCGCGTCCGTTGGCGTCATCGCCTCACGGCACCCGGCACTCATCAACCTGGACACGACTGAAGTGACAGGCGACCCTGTCCTGCCGGCGGCATCGGAGGCGGTCCTGGAACCTGTCGGTAGGAGCAGCTAACGGAACTTGCCGCGCGGCGAGTTGAGCCGAAATCCGCGATTAGCCAGGAGAGGTCATTGACGGGTTAGGCCCGGCCGGTCACCTTCCGCCAGAGCCAGAGGATCGGATCGTAGCGCTCATCCACCACGCGTTCCTTCAGCGGGATGATGCCGTTGTCGGTGATGTGGATCTTCTCCGGGCAGACCTCGCTGCAGCACTTCGTGATGTTGCAGAATCCGAGGCCGGCGTGGTCCTTGATGAGGTCCCGGCGGTCTACGGTATCCCAGGGGTGCATGTCCAGGTTCGCCAGGTGGATGAAGAACCGCGGCCCTGAGAACGCGGGCTTGTTTTCCTGATGGTCGCGGATGACGTGGCAGACGTTCTGGCAGAGGAAGCACTCGATGCACTT
>DATDEG010000142.1:0-3700 GCA_036523465.1 bacterium | reverse complement strand
CGCACACGCCTACGTTGCCGACCGCTTGGGTGATCCAACTCCGCGCAGCCAGGGGCGCCTGACCCTCAATCCTCTAGCCCATCTTGACCCGCTCGGGTCGCTCATGATTATCCTTTTCCGCTTCGGGTGGGCGAAGCCGGTGCAGATCAACCCGGCGAACTTCCAGGATTGGCGGCGGGACAGCATCATCGTCGCGGCGGCCGGGCCGCTGGCCAATGTCACGCTCCTCTTTGTCCTCGGTGTCCCGTACAAACTTGGTCTCCTCGACTCCAGCACGCTCGGAACGTCGGTCCTGAGCAGGCTTCTTCTGGTCACGATCCAGATCAACGCAATGCTCGCCGTGTTCAACCTGATTCCCATCCCTCCGCTCGACGGCTCGAAGATCCTCATGGGACTCCTTCCACCGGCACAGGCGATATCATACGCACGGCTGCAGCCCTACGGAGTGCTCATCCTGCTCCTGCTGGTCATGACGCCCTTGTTAGGATCCGTCGTCCTCGGGCCCATGAGATGGCTCATCCTCCAAGCGACCGGCAGTGGATTCTTCTAGGGTACTCCGGCCACTCGGGCCGGGGATGTGGGATACGGGATAGGGGATACGGACAAACGATATGACCTACTCCGTGAGGTTGCCACAGTTCGAGGGGCCGCTCGACCTGCTTCTGAGCCTGGCGCAGCAGGGGCAGGTTGACCTGCGGGAGATCCCGCTGGGCCAGATCGCGGAGGAGTACGTCGCCGGAACCCACACGACGTTCGATCTCGACGAGGCCACGGAGGTCCTCTGGATGCTAGCGGCAATGATCGAGATGAAATCGCGGCTCCTCGTGCCCAAACCCGAGACCGTGCCGGAACCGATCGAACCCGGGACCGAGGCCTCGGACATCCAGGAGCGGCTGGCCGCCCAGGCGGCGGAGTACCGGGCGTTCAAGGAAGTGAGCTCGGCTCTGCGGGCGCTCGAGGACTTCCAGAAGCAGGTGTTTGCGCGGCCGCGGGAAGCCGATTCCGGGGAAGTCGTTCTGCAAGGCGTCACGCTCGATGACCTCTTTCGCGCGTTCCAGGTCGTGTTGGAACGCGCCCGCGCGCACGTCGGCGAGATCGCCGCCGAGGAGATCAAAGTCGCGGACCGCATGGAGGCCATCCTCGCGCAACTGGCAGAGTCGCCTGAAGGCGTGGAGTTTCCCGCCCTCTTTGCCCGGTCGGGGAGCACTCTCGAGGTGATCGTCACCTTCCTCGCCCTCCTCGAGCTCATCAAGCAGCGCCGCGTCCGGGCCGAGCAACCCAAGCCGTTCGCGGTCATCCGCCTCCTCATCGCCGAGGCCGCCTGATGGACGCCGACCTCAAGAGCGCGCTCGAGTGTGTCCTTCTAGTGAGCGGCGGTCCCGTGACACCCGAGCAGGTCGCGGAAACGCTCGCCGTCCCCCCGGAGACGGCGCGTGAGGTTCTTGAGGACCTCCGCCGTTCCTACGAAGGCCGTGGATTGCAGATCCAGATGCTGGCCGGCGGATACCAGCTCTGTACGCGCCCCGAGTACTCGTCCTACGTGCAGCGGTTCCTCCACCTCGAGCAGCTCGACCCCCTGTCGCAGGCCGCCCTCGAGACGCTGGCGATCATCGCATACCGGCAGCCTGTGACGCGCGCCGAGATCGAGGCTGTGCGCGGCGTGCGGGTCGAGCACGTGCTGGACCGGTTGCTCGAACGGCATCTCATCCGCGAGGTCGGCCGGCGTCCCACAGTGGGCCGTCCGATCCTCTACGGGACGACCGAAGGCTTCCTCCGGCACTTCGGCCTCCGCGACCTCCAATCGCTTCCGCCGCTCACCGACGGCGATCCCCGTGGCGTGTTGATCTCACCTGCCGACATCTCCCACGGGTGAGATGAGGCAAAGGATCGCGCGGCTTCTCCCGGCGCTGGCTGTTCTTCTGGCCCTGCTTTCAGGTCCAGGGCCGCTGCTCGCGATTCCGTCCCCGCCGCCGATCGCCGCTTCTGCCGCCGTGCTCCTCGACGCCCAGACCGGGAGACTCCTCTACGGGCTGGCACCGCACGTTCACCGATCGCCGGCGAGCACGACGAAGCTGATGACGGCGCTGCTTGTCGCCGAGGCCCTGACGCCCAACAACGTGGTGGCGATCGGCCCGCGCGCCGCCGTGGAGCGCTCCGGGTCGGCGATCGGGCTCGAGGCCGGCGAACGCTGGACGGCGGGCGACCTCATGCGCGCGATGTTGATGCACTCCGCCAACGACGCGGCGATCGCGCTGGCCGAAGGGGTGGCCGGGAGTGTTGAGGGTTTCGCCGCACAGATGAACCCGCGGGCCGCCGCGCTCGGCGCTCGCGACACGCATTTCGTCACCCCGCACGGCCGGTATGATCCCCGGCATTACAGCAGCGCGTACGACCTTGCGCTCATCGCCCGGGCGGCGCTGGCCAACCCCTGGATCGCCGAGATCGTTCGCAGCCAGACCTGGCCGCTGCGGCGCGGGAAAGGCCGTCTCCTCATCAATACGAACAAGCTGCTCTGGCGCTATCCCGGCGCGGATGGGGTCAAGACGGGCTGGATCGCCGAATCCGGTCCGACGCTCGTCGCCTCCGCCACGCGGGGTGGATGGCAGCTCATCGCCGTCGTCCTCAACTCCCAACAGGTGTTCACCGATGCGGCCGCCCTGCTGACCTATGGGTTTGCGGGGTTCGAGCGCATCCGTCTGGGCACGGCCGGAGACACCGTTCAGACGAGGGCGGTACAGGGGAGCGGGTGGCCGCTGCGTGCGGTGCTGGGCGGTGATGCGCTCGCCGTCATCAGGCGGGGCGCGACCGTGCAATCCCGTGTAGAGATCACCCGCACCAGCGCTCCCATCGAAGCGGGCGAGGCTGTCGGCGCCATCTTCTATCTCAGTGAAGATACAGTCATCGGGCAGATGCCTCTCCTCGCCGCGGACGCGGTGCCGGCCCTCTCAGGTTTCGGCCGTCTGTGGCAGCGCCTGCGCATGCTGATCGGCGCCCCGTGAGCGACCGGCCGCTGCTGCGGTCTATGCTCTTCGTCCCCGGGGACCAGCCGCGCATGCTGGCGAAGGCGCCGGCGCTCGACGCCGATGCGGTCATCCTTGACGTCGAAGACGGCGTGGCGGCAAAGGACAAGCAGAGTGCGCGCGCGAGCGTCGAGGCAGCGGTCCGGTCCGCGCTGCGCGTGCCGGGAACGTTGTGGGTCCGCCCGAACGCGCTGGCCACCGGAATGCTCGAGGACGATCTACTGGCCTGCCTCTGGCCGCCGGTCACGGGGGTCGTTGTCCCGAAAGTCCGATCGGCGCACGATGTACGGATCGTGGATGGAGTGGCCGGCCGCCTGGCGCGCGACCGCGGGATGGATCGGGTGTGGTTCGCGATCCTCATCGAGACGGCGCTGGGGGTCCTCGCGGCCCAGGAGATCGTCCGCGCTTCCCCGCAGGTCGCGGCGCTGATGTTCGGAGCCGACGACCTCGCGGCCGAGACGGGGCTCATCCGCACTCCGAGCAACGCCGAGGTGGCGGTGCCGAGAGCGCAGGTGGCGTTGACGGCCCACGCCGCCGGATGTGAGGCGATCGACATCGTCTACACGCGCGTTCGAGACGGCGAGGGCTACCGCCGTGAGTGTGAAGAGGGCCGGCGTATCGGCTACACGGGAAAGCAGGTCATCCATCCGTCGCAGATCGCTCCGGCGCACGACGCGTTC
>DATDEG010000141.1:0-10767 GCA_036523465.1 bacterium | reverse complement strand
CTATCCACAAGGCGGTCCCGGACAGCACCTATCCGGACCGGCTCCATCGCGAAGCGTCCGCGACATTCAAGACGAAGCGGATCGTCCCCGCTTCCATTCACGGCGTGCTCGCGCCGCCGGCATTCCTGAGCGACTGGCAGGACATCCTGACCCGGTTCCTCTACAGTCCGGATGTCAACCGCGCGCTCACGGAGATCAGCGACGCCATGGCGCTGGACAAGGTGACCGAGTCCAGCTACTGGTACTGGGCGAAGTAGCCTAAAACGCGGCGCCCCCGTCTCTAGGCGGGGCGGGGGCGTCCGCATCTTGGCGAGCAGCGCGTCGAGAGCCGCGTAGACCCGGATCGATGTCCTACACTCGAGCCCACGCCCTCCTCTTCCTCGGACCGCTGCTCCTCATTGTCCTCCTGATGTACGGCATGATGGGTTGGACGGTCGTCATCTCCATGGACGACTGGGTCGGAATGGCGCCCGTCTGGAAGTTCGCGGGACTGCAGAACTTCCGCATCCTCATCACCGGCGCGCTCCACGACCGCTTCCTCAGCAGCCTGCGGAACAACCTCACCTGGCTCGTGGTGTTCATCGTCCCCGCCGCGTTCCTCGGGCTCGTCCTCGCCTACGGGCTGGATCTCATCGGGGGGGCGGAGCGGATCTTCCGGCCGCTCTTCCTCTATCCCATGGCGCTATCGTTCGTCGTCACGGGCACGGTGTGGGCCTGGATGTACGATCCCGACGCGGGGATCATCAACGGGTTGCTGCGTTCCGCCGGCCTGGGGCGTCTCGCCCAACCCTGGATCGCCAGTCCGCGGCTCGCCACCTACTGTCTGATCGGCGCCGCGATCTGGCAGTACACGGGCTTCGCCATGACGCTCTACCTCGCGGCGATCCGTGACCTCTCCCGCGAGATGATCGAGGCAGCCCGCGTGGACGGCGCGACGGACCTGCAGGTCTTCCGCCACGTGGTCGTTCCCAACGTTGGCCACGCCACGATGATCGTCATGGCCATGCTCATCCTCTTCACGTTGAAGGTGTTCGATCTCGTGTGGGTGATGACGTTCGGCGGTCCGGGGATCTCGACAGAGGTACTGCCGTTCTTCATGTTCGTCGCTACCTACCGGCAGCAGTTCGTCGGCATCGGCGCCGCGATCAGCGTCATCATCCTGATCCTGGCTGTGATCGTCGTGGTTCCCTACGCGTTGTGGTCGATGAAGAGGCTTCAAGCATGAGGCGCATCTCTCGCCTTCCGTGGTTCATCTTCATGGTGGTGCTGGCACTGCTGTGGCTGCTGCCGCTCTACGCCATGCTGGCCAATTCGCTGAAGACGCTGCGTGAGATCAGCCAGAGCCAGTATGTGCTGCCGCCCAGCGGCTTCGAGCTGCAGAACTATGTGACGGCGTTTGAGATCCTCCGGCACGGACTGATAAACAGCGTGTTGATCGCCGGCCCCGCCACGCTCCTGGCCGTGCTGCTCGGCTCCTGGGCCGGGTTCTTCCTGGCCCGGATGAAGTTCCGCTACGCGCAGGCCGTGTTCTTCCTGGCGACGGTCGCCACGTTCCTCCCGTATCAGATCGTCCTCATCCCGCTGATCCAGTTCCTGGGCAGGCTGAACTTGATGAATACGCGGCAGGGCCTGATCTTTGCCTATCTCATCCTCAACACACCGATGGCGGCGTTAATCACGGCTACCTTCTTCCAAACCGTGCCGGCCGAGATGCAGGAGGCGGCCGCGCTGGACGGCTGCGGCCCCGTGACTTTCTACTGGCGGATCCTCGTACCGGTGGCGCAGTTAGGGATTCTGTCGACGGTGATTCTCATCTTTACGATGGTCTGGAACGAGTTCCTCATCGCCACGGCCCTGACGCAGGGACCGTTCAGCCAGATGGCGACGCCGGTGCTGGCCGGATTGAAAGGGAACTACGCGCAGCTCTGGCACATCCAGATGGCCGGGGCGACCCTCACTTCGCTCCCGCCGCTCGCCATCTTCATCTTCCTCGGCCGCTACTTCGTCTCCGGGCTCATGGCCGGTACCCTCAAGTAGCCGCACGTCGTGTTGCTCGCGCCGGCCTTCACGTCGTTCCGGCGATCCAGTTTCAGTCGGTCTTGACCTCGACCCAGCGGCCCTCCCGGCAGCTGGTATCGATCGCCTCGAGCACTCGGGTGATCTCGTGCGCCTCCCGGAACGTCGGAAACTCCGCCGGCGCCGACGGATCCGCGACGTGCCGGTAGACGTTCTGGAACAGGTTCTTGAACGTGTCGGGGTAGCCTTCGGGGTGACCGCCGGGATAGTGAGCGTACGTTGCGGCAGGAGCGTCCTGCAGACGGGGGTCTTTGGCGACGAGTTCATTGGGACGGTCGCGTCGGCCGATCCACAGGATATTGGGATCCTCCTGGTTCCAACGAAGCGCACCTTCAGCACAGTCCAGCTCGACCGTCAGCTCGTTTTTGTGGCCGGCGCTCACCTGAGAAACGGCAAAGAAGCCGTGCGTGCCGTCGTCGAACCGGAGGAGGATTGCCGCGTAGTCCTCGGTGGTCACGGCAGTCTCCACGCTCTCACGCGAGTCCGTGGACTGAAAGGTACCGGCTGCAGATGCCGGTCTGAGACGTGTGGCGTGGATCGTGGCCCGATCAGCGCAGACGTGTGTGATGCGCCGACCGGTGACATGCTGGGCGAGATCGCACCAGTGGGAGCCGATGTCGCCCAGCGCCCGCAGCGGGCCGCCGCGCTCGGCGTCGACCCGCCAGTTGTAGTCGCTCGGATAGAGCAGCCAGTCCTGAAGGTACGCCCCATGGACGAGGAGGAGACGGCCGAGGCCGCCGCGCTGCACCATCTGCCGGGCCTGCTGCACCAGGGGATAGTAGCGATAACAGTGATTCACCGCGGCGACGCGTCCGCTGCGCTCGGCCAGTTCTGCGAGAGCGCCTGTCTCGGCGCTGTTCATCGCCAGTGGCTTTTCGGAGAGGAGATGTTTGCCCGCGGCCAGCGCAGCCTGATTGAATGCGAAGTGCAAGTGGTTGGGCGCGCAGTCATGCACGACGTCCACGTCCGGGTCGGCGATCAGGGCGAGGGCGTCGGCGTGAGCGCGAGGGACCTGGTGGGTGCGGGCGAACTCTTCGGCTTTCTCCGGGCGGGACGCGGCGACCGCGATCACCTCGACCTCCGGCAGACGGCGCAGCGCCTCGAGGTGCGCGTATCCCATGAACCCTGTGCCGATGATGCCGGCGCGGATCTTCTCCATCACGCTCTCTCCAAGATCGGCACGCGACTGGTCACAGACGGCGCGGGCGCAGTGAGGAAGCGATCGCTACGGCTTCTTCAATGGGACGCAGCAGATGAATTTCATCGTCTCCTGCCCGGTGTTCTTCACCTGATGCCGCTCGAACGGCGGCACCCACATGACCACCCCAGGTTCGAGCGTCTTCTCGCCGGCCTCACCGGCGAGCGCGCCTTGGCCCTCGAGCATATACATCTCCTGCTCGTACCAGTGATCGTGCAGCGGTGTGGCCGCGCCGGGCTCGAGCTCGAACACCCGCATGGAGAAATTCTCTGCGCCGCGCTTCTGGTCGATGACCCAGCGGATCTTCACGCCGGGCATGTTAGCAGGCTCTTCGCCGGTGACGTCCTCGGGCTTGAAGACTTCCATCCGCATCCTCCTTAGACCGCGTCGCCGCAGCCGCAGCGATCTTTGTAGCGGCAGAACTTGGCCATCCAGGCCGGGCACGCCGGCAGCTCCGACGCGGCGGCGCCGGACTCGAGCAGCGCGAGCCTCCGATCTGCTTCGGCGATGACTGCCGCCACGTCCTTGAAGCCGACGTCGTAGACCATGAATTTCTCGCCGAGCGCCTCGTAATAGAGAACAAGTCGCCCCCGGTTGTGGCCGCTCAATGCGCACTCGAAGGCCAGCCGGTCAAAGTAGTGGCCCATGGCCTGCGGGAGGCGGTCCCGCTCGACCATCTCACGGAACTTCGTCACCCGCATGAGCGTCGGTACGTCGCGGAACATCCCCACCCGGTCGGTGAGCGTGCGTAGCTTCACGGGTTGATTCACAAACGCCCCGGGGATCCCGAAGCGCAGCGCCCGCTGCAGCGTCCCCCGGAATCCCTGCCGCTCGAGTTCGCGGAGGCGGACCTCGATCGCGTCGGCGGGTTCCTCTTCTTCGTCGGGCATCGTTCGCTCGAACGCGGCCTTGCGTGGGAACACCAGGTCGTTGAGGCGGAAGCCGCCCGGCCGGTCGTAAGGTGAGGATAGCTGCTCCAGGAACTTCGCCTCGATCGCGGCGTCGCGCTCGATGCGGTAGCCGTCCGGTGGAACAACGCGGGTCATGACCGGCGCGGTGTCGCAATGACAGATCTCCGCGTAATCGCAGTTCCGTCCGAACCACTCGCATTGAGGAAGGTCGCCGGGATCGTTGCGGTCGAGCGCCTCACGGAACATGTCCCGTCGACGCAGCATCTCCGCGCGGATGGGCGAAAGATCGGGAAACTCCACCCGGAATGCGCGCAGCGCCGGTTGGCGGCCGAATTGCTCCCGCCGGTAGATGAGCAGCCGTCCGGATCCCGCCCCGGTCATCGTGCAGTACATGGCGAGCTGGTCGACGTAGGCCGCGCGGGCGGCGCCCGGAGCATCGGGGTTGGAGCCCGTGGTCTTCAGCTCCACGGGGACGTCCTCGTACATGTCGATCTTCCCGACGACGCCCTCGTACTCGACGAACTGCTCCACGAACTCCTCGGTTGAGACCGTCCGGCCGAAGAGGTCATGGAAACCCGTTCCGGCGAGCATGAACTGTGCCCGGTCCGGCGAGGGCTGGACCTCCGGATGGGTCCAGCGGAAGAATGCCTGGCGGGGATTGACGAGGTCGGTGACGGAGATCCGGCGGCGGGCGGACTGGCCCATGATCGCCGCTGTCAGTTCCTCCTTGAGGGTGCGGTTGGCGTCGATCGCGCGGACGAAGGCCGCTGAGAACGGGTCAGGCACAGAGGGGTAATTCAGCCCTGCCTTCTGCCACCCTCTTGCGTGTGCCGAGCTGGTGAGCGAATTGACGATACTTGACCCTCGCGGGCTATGGATCCAGATTGCGCCCACGGTGGTAAGATCTGTGGCAAGAGACGTCATGGCTATCGACGCGCTGGACATCCGGATGGCACGCCTGGAGGGTGCCTATACTCAGATCAACGAACGGCTGGGCTCGCTTGAGAACCGCCTCGTTTCGGAGATCTCAGGACTCAGGTCCGCGATTCACTCGGAGATCGGGTCGCTCCGAAGCGAGATGGGAGCCCTCAGCGCCGAGTTCAGGGCCGACCACGCCGAACTACGTCGGCAGATCGCTACCCAGTTCTACTGGGTGCTGACGTTGATTCTCGGCTCGATTCTGGTCCCGTTCCTCCGCGATATCGTCAAGTAGGGTAAATCGGACCTCCGGCCGGAAGTTTCCACCGCCTCGGGAGAGCCACGCCCTTTGCGAGACGCCATCGGCCAAAGGTCAGGCTACCGGCCGAGGCGAACATGGTAAACGTATTCCTGTGTAGGTTCTTGGGGGGTGTTAATGTGAAGCGGCGATGGTTGGCAGGACTGGTGCTGCTGCTCCTGATCGTGCCATTCTATCCCGGTACGGCCAGCGGGCAGGGGACCGTCAAGCTCACGTTCTGGAGCTGGCGGGGCGATGACACGTACGCGTACGACAAGATGATCCAGGTGTTCCAACAGAAGAACCCCGGGATCAAGATTGAGTTCGTCTCCTTCAAGCCAACCGAGTACCAGACGATCCTTTCCACTGCCTTGACTGGTGGGAAGGGGCCGGACATCATCCACCTGCGGGCCTACGGTGGGCTGGAGACGTTCACGGCACCGGGGTACATTGCTCCGCTGGACTTCACGAGCGTCCCGGAGCTCAAGACCTTCTCCCGCACGCTCATGGTCGGCGCGAAAGGCCGCAAGGATGGCAAGATCTACGGCGTGCCGTTTGCCAGCCAGACGCTGGTGATCTACTACAATAAGAAGCTCTTCGCCCAGGCCGGCGTGTCGGTCCCGAAGTCCTGGGACGAGTTCATCGCCACGATGAAGACGCTCAAGGACAAGGGCATCCTGCCGCTCGCCAACGGCGGCAAGGAAGGTTGGACGCTCGAGTTCCTCGCCGGGGCGATCACGCCGAACTTCTACGGTGGGAGCACGTTTTATGAGGCGGTGACAGGCGGGCAGACGAGCTTCAAGGATCCGATCTACACCAACGCGCTGGCCAAGATGCTCGAGCTCCGCCCGTATATGAACCAGAACTTCATGGGCGTCGACTACGCGACCATGCAGCAGCTCTTCCTCAACGAGCAAGCGGCCATGTTCATCGGCGGCTCGTGGGAGATCGGGTTCTTCAAGGCCCAGAACAAGAACCTCGACTTCGATGTCTTCGCGCCTCCGCCGCTGAAGGCTGGGACGACCCCGTGGGTGTCGTCGTTCAACGACGGCAACTACGGTATCAACGCGAAGACCCCGTACATGGAGCAGGCGCTCAAGTTCATCCGCTTCACCGCAACGCGTGAGTTCGGGCAGATGTTCACCGACATGCTCGCGCAGAATTCCGCGGTGCCGGGCGTTGTGTTCAAGGACCCGTTGCTCAAGAAGGTGCAGGATATGAACCGGAAGGCGACACCGTACATCATGCTGGTCGGGTTCCGCTGGCAGACCCCGACAGGCTCGACGCTGCTTCAGAACGCCCTGCAGGCCATGATGGCCGGGCAGAAGACGCCGGAGCAGGTGGGCGCAGAGGTCACGCTGGGCCTCAGCGCCTGGGTCGACGCGTTCCGCGGGCGGTAACGCTTTGGGGCGGGTGGAGACCACTCCGTCCGCCCCAGCCTCTTCGCTCGCCCGGTCCAGGGTTCCACCGGGGAGACGGCTCCGTCCCTCCCGGTTGAGCCTGCGCGCCGGGCGCAGGCTGTGGCTGTTCTTCTTTCTCGGCCCCGCCACCGCGCTCTTCGCGCTGTTCATGACCTATCCGATCCTATCCGCGCTTGCATTCAGCTTCTACGGCTGGGAGGGGATCGGCCGGAGAGGCTTCGTCGGACTGGCGAACTTCGTCCGGCTGTTCGCGACCTTCCCGTACTCGCGGCTGCTGGCCAACGCCTTCTGGCACAACGTCCTCGTCTTTATCCTGACGATGTTGGTGCAGAACGTTACTGCGCTGGGGCTCGCGTTGCTACTGGCCCGCGGGCCGTGGGGGACGAAGGTCTACCGCGTCATCTTCTTCCTGCCTGTGATGCTGTCACTAGTGATCGTCGGATTCCTGTGGGGATTGTTCCTAAATCCTGTCTTCGGGGTCATCAACAAACTCCTCGTGGGTGTGGGCCTGGCGTCGTTGGCGCGCGCGTGGCTCGGGGATTCATCGACGGCACTGCTCTCGCTCATCCTTGTGAACGCCTGGCGCTGGGTCGGGTTCCCCACGATCGTCTTTCTCGCCGGCATCAACGCCGTCCCCGACGAGTACCTCGAGGCCGCCCGGATCGACGGCGCGGGAGAGTGGCAGAGCATCCGGCACGTCATCTTCCCGCTCCTTGCGCCGGCCGTGACGATCATCGTGCTGCTCACCTTCATCGGCTCGTTCAACTGGTTCGAGCTGCCCTACGTGATGCAGGGGGTGGCGGGCTCGCCGAACCGTGCGACCGACGTGCTCAGCCTCTTCTTCTACCGGCTGGCGTTCGGCGAGGTGGACACCGGGCTGCAGGACATCGGGATCGGCTCCGCGATCGCCGTGCTCATGTTCGTTGTGCTCGTCACGGTCTCCGCAGTTGCCGCGGTGCTCTTGCGCCGTCGGGAGGTCGAGTTGGCGTGATCCGACTCGTTCTGGAACGAGTTGCGTTCGGTGACCATCTGGGGTCAAGTCAACTCGGTCCGGACCGAGTACGATTAGCCTTCCTGAGTTACCCAACAACGGGCCTACGGGGGCGGGGAGGCGGCCGGTGACCATGCGACTTTCCTGGCGGCCGCTCATCCAGATCGTGCTGCTGGCCAACGCGATCCTCGTGTTGGTTCCGATGTTGATCATGGGGCTGTCCTCATTCAAATCCACCCGCGAGATCTTCCAGAATCCCTTCGGCTGGCCGTCCGTCTGGCGGCTCGAAAACTTTACGCGCGTGTGGGTGGAGGCGCGCTTCGCGCTGTACTTCCGCAACAGCGTGGTCGTCACGGTGGCCGCGATCGTCATCATCCTGGCGCTTGGCGCGATGGCGGGCTACGCGCTCGGCCGGTTCCGGTTCAGCGGGAATGATTTTCTCTACCTTTACTTCCTCAGCGGCCTGATGCTGCCGATCCGGCTTGGGATCATCCCGCTATTCATCCTCATGCGCGATTTGCATCTCCTAGACACGCTCTGGTCGCTCATCCTCATCTACGCGGCCTCGGGCCTGCCGAGCGCCGTGTTCATCCTCACCGGGTTCTTCCGCCAGCTGCCTTCGGACCTGGACAGCGCGGCGCGGATTGACGGCGCCGGGGAATGGCTCATCTTCCGCCGGATCATGCTGCCGCTCGTGCGGCCCGCGATGGTGATCGTGCTCATCTACAACGTCATTCCCATCTGGAACGACTTCTTCTTCCCGCTCGTCTTCATTCAGTCCGCCCGGCTGAAGACGCTGCCGCTCGGCATGACCGCCTTCTTCGGCCAGTACTACACCGACTGGGCGATCCTGTTCGCAGGGCTGACGCTGGCGGCGATCCCGGTGGTGACGCTCTATGTGCTGCTTTCGCAGCACTTCATCCGTGGGCTTACTGCCGGAGCTGTGAAAGGGTAAGCTCTCGGTGCGCGGTTGTCAGGGGCAGATGGGGCGGCCATGGTATCTCCTAAGAAACCATCGGTGGCGCAGCGGCCTCATCAGCCCTGCAGGCATATAGGACGCTCGCTCGCTCCGGCGAAGCGATACTCCACATGGAGACCGTGGACCGGAGCGTGCTGAATCGTCTCCAGGGCGGGCTCGTCGTTTCCTGCCAGGCGCGCGAAGGACATCCCCTTCACAATCCCCACATCATCGCGGCCCTGGCTCGGGCGGCCGAGGCGGGCGGAGCCGTGGGCGTGCGGATCAATGGCGAGAAGGACATCGCGGCTGTGCGGATGTTCGTAACCGTCCCCGTCATCGGGATCCGCAAGACATGGGTCGAGGATTTTCCCGTCTACATCACCCCGACGTTTGATGACGCCGCCCTCGTGGCATCCGCCGGGGCGGACGTGATCGCGGTCGACGCCACGCATCGCGAGCGGCCTGGCGGCGAAGCGATCGAGGAGCTCATCCCCCGGATCCGCCGCGAGCTCGGGCGGCCGGTCATGGCCGACATCTCCACGTTCCGGGAAGGCGAGCAGGCGGCCGCCCTCGGCGCGGACCTCATCGCCACCACGCTGTCCGGTTATACGACGGGCGAGCCGCCGGAGGAACCAGATCTTGGTCTCGTGCGCCGCCTGACCCGGGCGCTGTCCGTTCCGGTCATCGCGGAAGGACGATACCGCACACCTGAGCAGGTCCGCGAGGCCTTTCAGGCCGGCGCGTTCGCGGTCGTCGTGGGTCGGGCCATTACCGACGCGCTGGCCATCACCCGGCGTTTCGTCGAAGCGACACCGCAGGGAAGCGAGGAGACAGAGTCGCCGGCGCCGGAGACCCCGGAACGCCGCCGGTGAGCGAGCGGGTCGTCGTTGCGGGGTTCGACGGCGGCGCCTCATCGACCACCTGTGTGATCGCCGACGAGTCCGGCCGGATCCTCGGCGTGGGGCGCGGTGGTCCCATCGATCATCTGTATCTTCCTGCGGGACGGAAACGCACGGCGGAGGCCGTCACGGAGGCTTACGAAGCGGCGGCGCGGAGAGCGCAGCTCCGGCGTCCGCTCAGGGCGGTCGTCGCGGGGCTGACCGGACTGGAGCCAGGATCCGAGGAATCGGCTACTGCCGTCCGCATCCTCCGAAGTATCACCTCCGCCGGAATCGTCTCCGCGACGTGGGATGCTGAGATCGCCTTTTTCGGAGCCTCGGCCGGAAGGCCCGGCGTCATGGTGATCGGCGGGACCGGAGCCGTGGCGTTGGGACGCAACTCCGCGGGCGAGACGGCGCGCGCCGGGGGTTACGGCTACCTGATCGACGACGCCGGCGGAGGTGTCAGCATCGGCCGGGCGGCGCTCCGCGCAGCGCTCCGGGCCGGAGAGGGCTGGGCTCCCACGACGATCCTCACCGATACGTTCAGGGCGCAACTCGGTGGGTGGCCGGAGATCCGCCGGCGGGTCTACGGTGAGGGCCGCGGACGCGCGCTGCTCGCTTCGCTCGTGCCGGCCGTCGAGGACGCGGCGCGCCGCGGCGACGCCGTCGCGAGGATGATCCTCGCAGACGCGGGGAGGTCGCTGGCCGAGCTGGCCTCGGGCATCGCGACGAAGCTCAGGATGCAGCATGAGCCGTTCGATCTGTTCCTCGTGGGGGGAGTCTTCAAGGCCGGCCGGCCCGTGCTCGGTCCGCTGCGGACCGAACTGCGATCGCGCGCGCCGAGGGCGCGGATCCGGAAGCCCCGATTCCCGCCGGCGATCGGTGCCGTCTTGATGGCGCTCGCTGCCGCGGGCGTGCCGGCCGGTCCAGGTGTTGGGCGCCGTCTTCCTGAGACACTGCCCTGATCACGCTCGGGGCGCATCGACATCGGCGAGGGGATGATATGGCGACGCAGACGATGGCCGCGCCCGCAGCCTACCCGCTGCGGTTCGACGTGCAGTAGGGCCGCCCAATACCCGTTCGTTACCTATGATGTGGACTATCCGCAGCAACTC
>DATDEG010000140.1:0-27056 GCA_036523465.1 bacterium | reverse complement strand
GCCGCATCACCGGCGAATTCCAGGCCTCGGAAGCCACGCAGGAAGCCATTCTCGCCTCCGCCACCGGACGGGTACACAGTGCCGGCGCCCGCTGATCGCGCCACCGAATCAACAACCGCCGTCGCGGGACCTCCGCGGCCGTCAGTCGCCCGCGATCTCCTGCGCCGCTTCGGTATCTTCATCGCCTTCCTGCTGCTCGTCGTGGTCCTCTCGTTCCTCAGCGACTCGTTCCTCACCGTCAGCAACCTGCTGAACATCGCCCGGCAGGTCTCAATCAACGCGATCATCGCCGCGGGGATGACGCTCGTGATCCTCACCGCGGGCATCGACCTGAGCGTCGGCTCGGTGCTCGCTTTCTCCGGCGCGATCATCGCCGGACTGCTCTCCGCCGGTCAGCCGCTGCTTGTCGGGATCGCCGCGGGGCTCCTGCTCGGGGCGGTGCTGGGACTGGTCAACGGGCTCATCGTGACGCGGGGCGGGGTCCAACCTTTCATCGCGACGTTGGGCATGCTCACGATCGCCCGCGGCGCGACGCTCGTCTACACGGACGGCCGGCCGATCACCGGACTCCCGGATGCCTTCGTCTGGCTCGGGGCGGGGGACGTCGGACGCGTCCCCGTGCCGGTTATCATCATGGCCCTGGTCTTCCTCGCCGCCTACGTGGTCCTCACGCAGACGGTGCTCGGCCGGTATATCTACGCGATCGGCGGGAACGAAGAAGCGGCGCGCCTGTCCGGCGTGAACGTGACGCTCTACAAGACGCTCGCCTACGTGCTCAGCGGCGTGCTTTCCGCCACCAGCGGGATCATCCTCACCGCCCGGCTTAACTCCGCCCAGCCCACGGCGGGCGGTGGTTACGAGCTCGACGCGATCGCGGCGGTCGTGCTGGGGGGAACGACGCTCGCCGGAGGTGAAGGCAGCATCACCGGCACGCTGCTCGGCGCGTTCATCATCGGCGTCCTCAACAACGGTCTCAACCTCCTCAACGTTTCTTCCTTCTATCAGCAGGTCGTCAAGGGCGTCGTCATCCTCCTGGCTGTGCTCCTGGACCGCCGGCTGCGCTAGCGTGCGGCGGCATATCAGGCCGCGGACCGATTGCCCGTCACCGGGAACCGTTCCTACGCTGGATGCGCTTGGTGCAATAGAGGAGGGAGAGCATGCGGAGAGTCAGTCTGATCGCAGTGGCCGTGGTCCTCGGCCTCACCGTCCTGCCCCTACAGGGGGCGGCGATGCAGACCATCGGGTTGTCGATCTCGACGCTGAACAACCCGTTCTTCGTCGATCTTCGCGACGGCGCACAGGCCGCGGCGAAGACGGCGAACGTGAACCTGATCATCCTCGACGCCCAGAACGACTCGGCCAAGGAAGCCAGCGGCATCGAGGACCTCATCCAGAAGAAGGTCGCCCTCGTGGCGATCAACCCCACCGACAGCGACGCGATCGTACCCACGATCAAGAAGGTCAACGCCGCGTACATCCCCGTCATCACGGTGGACCGCGGGGCCAACGGCGGCACGATCGCCGCGCACATCGCCTCCGATAACGTCGCCGGCGGGAAGATGGCCGCGGAGTACGTTGCGAAGCGGCTGAACGGGAAGGGCAACGTCGTCATGCTGGAGGGGATCGCCGGCACCTCGGCGGCTCGGGACCGCGGTAAGGGCTTCAAGGAGGGCCTGGCGAAGTTCTCCGGCCTCAAGCTCGTCGCCATGCAGACCGCGGACTTCGACCGGGCGAAAGGCCTCTCTGTGATGGAGAACATCCTCCAGGCGCAGAAGAAGATCGATGCGGTCTTCGCGCAGAATGACGAGATGGCCCTCGGCGCGGTTCAAGCGATCGCGGCGGCGAAGCGCCAGAAGGAGATGTTCGTCGTCGGCTTCGACGCGATCGGAGACGCGCTGAAGGCAATCCAGGCGGGAACGATGGCAGCGACGGTCGCCCAGCAGCCGAAGGAGATGGGCCGCCTCGCCGTGGAGACCGCGGTGAAGGTTCTGAAGAAGCAATCGGTGCCGAAGTTCACGCCCGTCCCGCTGAAGCTCATCACCAAGTAGCGCTCAATCGTCGGGCAGGAGGGAACGTCCCGCGCGGTCGGTGACCCCGGCCGCGCGGCTCGCGTTTCCCGCCGCGCGAGACCGTGGTTCCGGGCGAGCGAGACGTGGTCCCGGGGGGCGCTACGGGCCGTCGTAGACGAACGGCACCTCGATCCGCATCGGCTTCTCGCGCGCGAGCTCTTCCAGCACATGCGCCGCGATCCCCGCGCAGCGGCCCAAGATGAACGCGATCCGCCCGACGGCGGGCTCGAAGCCCATGTCGAGGAGTACCGCGGCCAGCGCCCCGTCGACGTTCACGGGCAGGGGCCGGTCGGCTTTCGAGAGCATCCCGGCAATGGTCCGCATGAGCGCGACCGCCGGGCCCGCGAGCCCCGCCTCGGCGGCGAGGGACCACAGCACCTCCGTGCGGGGATCTCGGGTGTGGAGGCGGTGGCCGACACCGGGAATGCGACGCCCGGCGGTGCGGTACTCATCGAGCAGCGTCCGCGCTGCCTCCTCGGACGATCGGCCCCCCTGCATCATCGCCAGCCCTCGGCGGAGCATCTGCATCGTGTCCTCGCCGGCGCCGCCGTGGGCGTCGCCAATGGCGAGCACCCCACCGGCGATCGCGGCCTCAGGCGCGCGGCGGTTGCCGCTGGCGATGACCCGTGCGGCCATCGTCGACGGCGGCGTCACGGCGTGGTCGGCCGAGGCGGTGAGGATCGCGTTCCAGACGCGCGACTCGGCGGCGGACGGAAGGCGGCCCTGTATCAAGAGGAACGACGTGTCCCCGAAGTTCCCGCGACGCATCAGATCCTCGACCGCCTGCCCGCGGATGCGGATCTTGTTCGGTTCGACCGATGTGATCGCCGTGCGCCAAGGCTCCACGTCTCTACCTCCTACAATCATGTAGCCGTCAGGTCACGCACCGCCGGGGCGGTCCCGCTGCCTGCGCGGGCCTCACGCTAGATCACCCCGGCAGCGCGCAGCCGCTCTCGTTCCGCCTCCAGCACACCGAGTTCGCCGCCGTAGATCTCGTCGTTGTGCGCGCCCAACCGGGGCCCGGGCCAGCGGACTTCACCGGGCGTCCGATCGAAGCGCGGGATCACCGTGTGCATCGGAATGGGGCGGCCTGCCGGGTCCACCGGATCGGCGACGTCAATCACTATTCTGCGTTCCACAACGTGGGGATCGGCCAGCAACTGCTCGATGTCGTACACCGGCGCGATGCCCGCGCCCTCCGCCTCGAAGCGGGCGAGCAGGTCGGCCAGGTCATACCGGGCGATCTCCGCGGCGACGAGACGATCAAGATCATCGACGTGCTGAAGCCGGGCTTCGTTCGTCGCGAAGCGCGGGTCCTCCAGCAGATCGGTGTGCCCGAGGGCCTTGAAGAACTGCGCCGCCATCGGCGCGGTCGATGCGGAAACGGCAACCCAAGCTCCGTCGCGCGTGCGGTAGGTGTTTCGGGGAGCGGCGTTGTAGGTGCGGTTGCCGATCCGGTGGCGGATCCGGCCGGTGAGGCGGTACTCGGCGGCGAGCGGGCCGAGCAGCGAGACGAGCGGCTCGAGCAGCGAGAGGTCGAGGACCTGCCCCCGGCCATCACGGCCGCGCTGGTGGAGCGCGATCATCGCCGCCGTCGCGCCGTACAGGGCGGCGCTCATGTCGCCCAGCGGGACGGGAGGCAGGGTGGGCGGCCCGTCCGATGGTCCGGTCATAGCGGCGAAGCCGCTCATCGCCTCGACGAACGTGCCGAATCCCGGGCGGCGGCGGTACGGACCGTCCTGACCCCACCCGGAGATGCGGACGATCACAAGTCCGGCGTTCCGTCCGAGGAGAACCTCCGGGCCAAGGCCCCACTGCTCCAGGGTACCGGGCACGAAGCTCTCCACCAACAGATCCGTCGAGGGGAGAAGTCGCAGGAGCAGATCGCGTCCCTCGGCGCGGGACAGGTTCAACGTGAGGCTGCGCTTGTTGCGCCCGTAGACCCGCCACCACAGATCGAGCCCGCCGCTCTTCCAGGCGCGCAGCGGATCCCCGACCCCCGGCTGCTCGACCTTGATCACGTCCGCGCCGAAGTCGGCGAGCAGCATCGTGAGCATGTTGCCGGCGACGAGCCGGGAGAGGTCCAGCACCCTGACGTCGGCAAGCGGCAATGCGCTCACGCGCGATACCGCACCGGGATGCAGCGGACCGTACGGTGGATCAGATCCTCGATCGACGAGTTGTCGAAGCCCGCCAGGCTCGAGCGCACCCGATCACGCAGCGGGCCGGACCACTTCGCGGGGACACCGCTGCGCCCGAGCATCGTCCCCATGATGGAGCCCACCGTGGCGGCGTTGCAGTCCGTGTCCCAGCCGCCCGTCACGGCGAGCCCGATCGCGCGCTCATAGTCGCCGCCCGCGTGGAGCAGGGCGAGGACGACGATCGTAAAGTTGTTGATGGTGTGGACCCAATGATACTGCCCGTACCGCGTGTAGACCGCACCCACGGCTTCGTCAAATTCGACGCGCCCAGCCGTGTCCACCGCGAAGTCGATCGCCTCGGCCAGACGGCTGGATTCAGGGATTACGTCCAGTGCCGAGGCGATGACGTCTTCGACGTCCTGGGCGACGAAGGCCCTGGCGATCATCGCCGCCACCGCCATCGCGCCGTAGATGCCGTTCTTCACATGGCTCAGCCGCGCATCGCGCCACGCCAGCTCAGCGGCCTGCCGCGGGTTACCCGGCGCCATCCATCCCCAGAGGTCGGCCCGGATCTGCGCGCCGATCCACTCGCGATAGGGATTGCGGAACCGCGCCGTCTCGGGAGGCGTCAACAGATCGAGCAGGTTCTGATAGGCAACGCGCTCGGCTGTGAATACCCGCAGCGCGGGCAGTAGACGCAACCACGCCGTGGCCACGTCCTCCGTGGTGAAGGTCTCCCCGGACGTCTCCGCGACGTAGAGACTCAACATCGTGTAGTTGCTGTCGTCATCTTCGGGCATGCAGGCGATCTTTTCGCGCAGGCTGTGCTGGCGTGACGTGCGGTTGAAGGGATAGCGGGCGGAGATCTCATCAGGCACGCCGGCGGCGGTGATGTAGTCGGTCAGAGGGAGTTGACCGCTGCTCTCCAAGATCGCCCGGATCCCCTGGCGGGGAACACCCTCCATCGGCTTGCCGAGCAGGCATCCTGCGAGCCGGCCCAACCATCCTCCACCGATGCGGTCCTGAAGAAATTCCTCGGAAAACGCCTGGACTGACGAAGTGTCGGGGCCGGCCGATGGACCCGCCGCCACGGATGGCGCGAGGATCTCATACAACTCGGACGGCTCAGGGGCGGCCGCGCCGGACACCTCAGCGTCAACCAGAACCCGGCATTCGTCCAGCAGCCGCTCAGCCTCTTGCCGCAGCGTAGTAGGATCCTTGGCCCAGCGGCGCAGATCTTCCCACCGGGTCTGTAATGTCGAGGGATCGACGCCTTCCTCGGCAAGCTGCTGGAACTCAGCTTCGAGCCGTTCCTCCGACCCCAGCCACGTGATCCTGATCATGGAGAGGTGATCCTGATCATAGAGATGCGAACACCTCCGTCATACGAATTGACCGCCGGGCGGAGCTCAGCGCGGCGGGAATCCGGTCGTGCGGCGCTTCCATCGATCTTCATCCTGCGCGAAAACTTCCGTCGAGACGCGGCTCAGTTCATCCGCGATCTGCCGCAGGTCCAGCCGGCTCGCCGCGGTGACTTTGGCTTCCCACTCCTCCGGGATCGCCGCGATCCCGTGGAACGCGCCGGCGATCGCCCCGGCCATGCCGGCGATCGAGTCGGCGTCGCGCCCGTAATTCACACTGCCAAGCACGCTCTCCGACCACGCCCCACCCACAGCAACGAGCATCCCGAGGGCAACCGGAAGCTCCTCGATCGCCTTCGTCCGGCTCGGCCGCCGCGCATCGGGAGCGGGGCGGCGATACTCCTCCCCTACCGAGTCGAATGGGCGCACCGCCTCCCGGAGGCGCGGGAGGGCATGCTCCCAGCCGGAAGACTCCCGCGCCGCACCGACGGCAGCGCGGATCGCCTCCCTCGTCCCGTCACGGGCCAGCGCAAGACACATCTCGACGATCGACTCGACCGATGTCCCGGGCCGGAGGGCCTCCGCCACCGCCGCGGCCATGATCCCCGCCGCCTCGCGGCCGTAGCTCCACTGATGCGCGCCGGTGATATCGATCGCCTCGCGGTACGCGCCCTCGGGATCGCCCGCATTGACGATACCCACCGGCGCCATGAAGATGGCCGCGCCGCAGTTCACGATGTTGCCGGCGCCCGCTTCGCGCGGATCGGCGTGCGCGTAGCGCAGCCGGTGGACCATGTACTGCTCGGCGTAGAAGAGCCGCCGGACGAGGTGGGTCTCCATCTCCATGTCGGGGACGAAAACCGGCCGGTCGGCAAACTCGGCGACGAGATGCTCGGCGATGTCGTGCGCGGTGAGATGCCGCCGCAGGCGTATATACACCCGGCTGAGCGCAGCCACCAGCAGGGTGTCGTCGGTCACACGGCCGGCACCCTTGCGCAGCGGCGGGATCCGGGTTCCGGCGGTTGATTCCACGACGCCGCCGAAACCCGTGATCCATCCTCCGAACCGCTCGCGGATCTGCGCCGGGGTCAGGCCTTCGGCCGGTCCCCCGAGGGCGTCGGCGACCGCGCCGCCAACAATGCACCCCCGCGCCCCATCCTGCAAACGCCCTGCCACGGTCCCGTCTCTCCCGCCCGCGTTCTCTTACCGGTACCGGTCCAGGATGGCGGCGCTCTCCGATTCCATCCGCCGCGCGTATTCGTCCAGCGTGATGCGGTTGGCAAACAGCTCGTTCATCAACGGCGTCGCAAGCCGGCGGCGCCATTCATCGTAGCCCAGCACCCGCTGCCACGGTGCCATCCGCAGGTTCTTGACCGACTCGGTGGAGATGTCCCATCCGTACTTGCTCGTCCGGAATCCGGACAGCGCGATCGACGACTGCCGGGTCGGGAACAGCCAGTCGCCCAGCGCCATCTTCGCCATGTTGTCGCGGTTTAGCGCAAACTCGAGGAAGCGCATCGCCGCTTCCTTATTCTTCGCCTTATCCGGGATGCTAAGCGTCTGCGTCGCCGATCCCTGGTACTGGGTCTTCGCCCGGAGCGGCGGCAGCACACCCCACTCGAAGTCGGGCGGCGCCGTCTCCACGAGCGCCTGCCTGGCCCACACACCGATGCCGGGCAGCATCGCATAGCGGCCGGCGATGAACCCGGGCATGAGCTCCGGGCTGCTGCGGCCCAATCCGTCCAGCGAGGCGGTCTTGTCTACGTAGTGCATGTCCAGGAGGATCTTGAGCAGCTTCCGCTCCGCCTCCCCGACCAGCACGACCGAGCGCCCGCCTTGCTCGTAAAAGTACACGCCGCCGAAGCCCATGGAGAGGTTGAGGACGCGGTTCACCGGGCTGCGCAGCCCGATCGCCACGCCGTAGACATCCGTGCGGCCGTCGCCGTTGGTGTCCTTCGTCAGCGTCCTCGCGACCTTCTGCAGGTCGTCCCACGTCCACGGCTTCGCCACCGTCGGCGGCGTGATCCCCGCGGCCTGGAACATCTTCTTGTTATAGAGGATGATCAACGACTCCCACAGGTAGGGGATGCCGGGGATCTTCCCATCGCGGGTCAGCACGGTCTGCCAGGCGCCCGGGAAGATGTCGGCCCGGAGCTCCTTCGAGATGAGCGGCGTCAGGTCCGTGAGGAATCCGCGCGCCGCGAAGTCCAGGACCGGGCCGGACTCGTAGTGGAAGATGTCCGGGACGTCGCCCGTCTGGAACGACGTCAGCATGTAGTCCTGGATCGCGCCCCAGTCGATCTGCGCGTACTCCACCTGAACGCCTGGGTTGGCGCGGTTCCAGGCGGCCACGACCTCCTTCACCGCTTCGACGGCCTGTTTCTGCCAGGCCAGGCTGACGAACCGCACGCGGACCGGCGCCGTGGCGGCCGACGCCCCGGAACTCGCCAGTACCGCCACGAGCACGAGCGCGACCAGCAATCGCATCCTCACCCGCATCACCTCCGAGGTTAGTTCTTCAGGCTGCCGGAGAGCAGACCAGAGACCAATCGTCGCTGCAAAAAGGCAAAGGCAATGAGCGCCGGCATCGTGCCGATGACGCTCCCCGCGGCCAGCGGCCCCCAGCGGGCCAGGCCTTCAAGCCCACGGAACCGCGCCAGGCTCACCTGAATGGTCATCAGATGCGGATCCTTGAGGACGACGAGGGCGAAGAAGAACTCGTTCCAGGCATTGACGAAGGCGTAGAGCAGCGTCGTCACCAGACCCGGGATCAGCAGCGGGACGAGGATCCGCACGAGGATCTGGGGGAAGGACGCCCCATCCACCGCCGCGGCCTCCTCGAGTTCCAGCGGCACGCCTTTGATGAACCCATGCAGCACCCAGAGCACGAAGGGGAGGCTCCACACGACATAGACGAGGATCAACCCGAGATGCGAGTTCGACAGCGAAACGCGCGCCAATATCAGGAAGAGCGGCACGATGATGAGGATCGTCGGGAAGCTCTGCGAGACGAGGATCCAGCCCACGACGGCCCGGTTGATCGGCGACTGCCTCCGGGCCAGCGCGTACGCCGCCGGCAGCGCGATGGCCAGAGCAAGCAGGGCGGACGCGATACTGACCTTCAGCGTGTTCAGGCTGGGGCGCACGACACCGCTGCTCCCGAACGACTCCCGGTAGTTGTCCAGGGTCGGGTGTCTGGGGATGATCCTCGGCCGCTGCACGAGGATCTCGTTGGGAAATTTGAATGACGTGGAGGTCAGCCACAGCAGCGGGAAGCCCAGGAAGATGATGTACGCCGCGAGCGGGATGAACAGCAGCCCCATCCCCATCCGCCGGCGTACCGCGCGCGACAGGCTCATGCCGCTACCGCCTGGCGCCGGATGGAGAAGAAGACGAAGCCGGCAATGACGAGGACCATCACGTTGCCCAGTGCGGCGGCGTAGCCCAGATTTCCAAACGCAAATCCCTCGAAGTACGCGAACAGCATCGGCAGTCTGGTCAGGCCCGCCGGCCCACCTTCGGTGAGGACGTACACCAGTCCGAAGGCATTGAAGTTCCAGATGAACTCGAGCGCGGACAGGGCCAGGATGATGGGCATCATCAGCGGCAGCGTGACGAAGCGGAAGTGCTGCCCGGTCGAGGCGCCGTCGAGCGCCGCCGCCTCCTTGAGTTCCTCCGGCACTGTCTGCAGACCGCCGAGGAGCACCACCGTGGCGAGCGGGAGACCCGTCCAGATGCCGACGACGATGACAGCGGGCAGCGCCCAGGTGAAGTCGCTCAGCCAGTTGATCGGGTCGCGCAGCAGGCCCAGCGACACGAGGGTCTGGTTGAGGATCCCCGCGTCCGGATGATAGACGAAGCGCCAGATCAAGCCCTTGATCACCGGCGGCATCGCCCAGGGGATGAGGATGAGCATCCGCCACAGCGCGCGCAGAGGGAGGCGGGCGTTGAGGAGGGAGGCGAGGCCCAGCCCCAGCGCGATCTCCCCGCCGGTCACGGTCACCGTCCACACGAAGCCCGTGCGGAACGACGCCCAGAAATCCTTGTCCGAGAGCATGCGGGTGTAGTTGGCGAGGAAGTTGAAGTGCGGCGGGGTCGGGCCCAACCGGTAGTCCGTGAACCCGAGCCAGATACCCTGCGCCAGCGGGACCACGGAGAGCACCACGACCGGAATCAGAAGCGGGAGATAGAGCGACCACGAGGCGAGCCACTGGCGCCGTCCACTCATGCAAGTGCATTCTCCCGTCCGGGGCGGGCGCCCTGTAGGAAGGGAACCCCTAGGCTGCACCGGGAAGGCTGACGGAAATGCCTCCACGTGTCACCGTCGTCGGCAGTCTCAACACGGACCTGGTCATCCGGGCGCCCCATCTCCCCGCGCCCGGCGAGACGGTCACCGGGGGCGAATTTGCCACCTTCCCCGGCGGAAAGGGCGCGAACCAGGCGGTCGCGGCGGCGCGTCTCGGCGCCCGGGTCGGTATGGTCGGCTGTGTCGGAGGCGACGACTTCGGCCGGCGGCTCGTCGACGGGCTTCGGCGGGATGGGATTGACGTGACCCATGTGCGCGCGGAGGAGGGAACTGCGTCGGGTACGGCACTGATCACCGTGGACCCCGGGGGCCAGAACACGATCGTCGTCGCGCCCGGAGCAAACTGGCGGCTCACCCCGGACGATGTCGCCCTCACCGAGCCACTTATCAGGGAGAGCTCCGTTCTGCTGCTCCAGTTGGAGGTCCCGATCGAGACGGTCCTGGCCGCGGCTCGGCTGGCATCAACTGCCGGAGTGCGGGTCGTGCTGGATCCCGCCCCCGCTCCAAGGTCACCGCTCCCGCCGGACCTGGTCAAGCTCGTCGATGTGATCAATCCCAACGAGACCGAAGCGCGCGCTCTCTCCGGCATCACCGTCGCCGACGAACCGGCGGCCGGTCGCGCCGCCGCATCCCTTCTCACCCAGGGCGCGCGGGCGGTCGTGATCAAACTCGGAAGCCGCGGCGCCTTTGTACATGACGGAGGGTCCACCGTGATGGTACCGGGGATCCGCGTCGACGCGGTCGATGCCACGGCGGCGGGAGACGCGTTCGCCGGCGCGCTGGCCGTCGGGCTGGCCGAGGGGCACGATCTCATCGCCGCGGTTCACTTCGCCAACGCGGCCGGAGCGCTCTCCGTCACGCGGCGCGGTGCGCAGCCGTCGATGCCTCACCGAGCAGAGGTGGACGCCTTCGTCCGCGCCCACGCCAACCGATAGCAGGGAACCGCAGGCGGGGAACGGGAAGGTTCACGGAACATGAGCGCTCTGCCCCCGGATCGCCGGGAACACTTGCGCGCGTTCATCCCTACGGAGACAGCCCAGAAGATCCTCGCGGCAGTCCCTCCTAGGCATCTCGGGGGAAATATCTCAGATGGTGCGCCGTCTTATCGTCGCCCTCAGCCTTGCGGCCGTGGCCACGCTGCCCGTCCGCGCCGGGATCCCGGGCGCCGGCGGGATGCGGGTGCTCTTCGAGGCCGACAGCGTCTACCACCATATCGTGGTCACAGAGGACAACGAGGCCCGCTACCTGCGGTTCGACCGCTCCTTCCAGAGCGGGATGATGCTGGCCGACCCGTTCGAGAGTCCGTTCCTCTATGCAGATTACGCGCACCTGGGCCTGATCTTCGCCCCCAAAACCACGGGCGTGCTCGTCGTGGGGCTAGCCAGGACGGGCGACTGTTCCTCCGGCGGGCGGTCAAGAAGTACGACCTCATCGTCCTCGACGCGTACTTTGCAGAGTCCATCCCGTTTCACCTGACGACGAAAGAGTTCTACACTCTGGTGAAGGTGCATCTGGCACCCGGCGGGGTGGTCGTCCCCGAATCTCCTGGGGCGGCTTCGGGGACCGCGGAGCGCTCTGTTCCGGGCGATGTGCAAGACCCACGCCGCTGTGTTCCCTGCCCTCGACCCCTTCCCCGTGGCGTTCCAGCCATATGAAGACGTCGAGACGCTCCGGACCATCATGCTCGTCGCCACGGCGGAGCGGGACGTGAGCCGGGGAGCCGTCCTGGCGCGTGCGAAGCAGGTCGCCGGGCGGGTGAGGTTCCCGAGATTCGTCAACTACGCTGCTGATTACTACAGTGAGCCCGTCGCGGTCGACGACGTCCCCGTCCTGACCGACGACTACGCTCCCGTCGACACGCTAGTTTCCATATATCATTGGACGCCGCCGAAGCGGCCCTAAAGAGGCTACTCCTGGCGCCGTTCCAGAGGCCGGCCCGCCGCGCAGAGCGGGCAGACTGGGGCAAAGTAGGTCTCGAGATCGACGACGGAGAGGGCCTCGAGCGGCGCGCCGACGTCCAGCCGCGCGCCGCTCCGGTCGACGAGGACCGCTACGCCGACCGCCCGGCCCCCGTCGGATTCGGCGATGCGGATCAACTCGCGCGCCGAGTCTCCCGTGACGATCACGCCGATCAGGACCACCGCGCGCTCGCCGGGCTTGATCTTGAACGTGTGGCGGACCGTGCGCTGGCCCAGCGGGCCGTCGGCGAAGACGGCCCGCGCGCCCAACTGCCGGGCGAGCTCGAACCCGAGGATGGCGTCGGGCCCGGAGGCGGCGATCACGACGTGCGGCTCTTCATCGCGGAAGAGGTCGGCGAGCGGTTTGACGATCGAGGCGGCGAGGGCGGGATCCTGGACGATCGGCTCGAGTTCGATGAAGGACGGCGAATGCATCCCCGAGCTCAGCAGGAAGTGGCCCTGGCGGACCGGCGCGTGCTTGGTGATGATCGACTGCGTCGCGGTCTCCATCTTGGACCCTCCTTATTGGTGACATGCTAACCCCGTGATTCCGTAGAATCAAGCGGATGACGCGCCGAGCGCAGCAAGAATAGAGGGCATCGGGCACCGGACCGCATAGAGTGAGTTGTATCGTCCGAGTCGATTGGCGGTGGGACTTCCTGTGAGCCGAACCTACTTTGCCGAACTCAAACCCAAGCGGGGGGCGCGGGTCCAGGGTGTCGTCCCTGTTCCCGGCGTCGACCCGGCCTGGGATCTTCCCGCCTTCGTCATCCGCGGGGCGAAAGACGGTCCGACCCTTGCCGTCACCGCGGGCCTGCACGCCGCTGAGTACGCCGGCATCGCCGCGGCGATCCAGACCGGGCGGACCCTCGATCCCCAGCAGCTGCGCGGCACCGTCATCATCGTGCCCCTGGTGAACACGCCGGGGTTCTACGAACGGTCGATGTACACCAACCCGCGCGATGGGAAGAACATCAACCGCACATTTCCCGGGAGGTCGAACGGCTCGACCGCGGAGCGCGTGACGCACTTCCTCACCGAAGAGCTCTTCACCGGCGCCGACGTCTACCTCGACCTTCACGGCGGCGACATGATCGAGAGTCTCATCCCATTCAGCATCTACCAGCTCACCGGAAAGGATGATGTGGACGCGCGATCGGCGGAGCTGGCCGAGGCGCTGGACCTCGACTACATCCTCGCCACACCAGCAGGCTCGCTTCACGGCGGCTCGTACACGGCCGCGGCGGCGCTCGGGATCCCGGCGCTCATCGCGGAGGCGGGGCAACAGGGGATCTACGACACGGCGGCTGCGGCCCGGCACTCCCGGGGGCTGACGAACGTGCTCATCAGGCTCGGTATGCTGGACGGAACGGAGCAGCGGTATGGAATCCCCAAACGCCTGGCGCGCTTCGCCTGGCTGTATGCCGAGGCGCAGGGGCTCTTCTATCCCAGTGTCGCCGTGGGGGATCTCGTGCAGGCCGGACAGACCGTGGGCGAGATCCGCGAGCTCTTCGGCGAACCGCTCCAGACGCTGCAGACTGAGGTGAGCGGACCGGTCCTCTTCCTCGTCACGGCGCTGGCCGTGAACAAGGGCAATCCACTGATGGGCGTGGGCACCGAAGAACCCGGTCGCTCACGCGCCGGCTAGCAGGCCGGGCGGCGCTGAGTGCTATGCCTCAGCGGGCAGCTCGCGCGGATGTGTGATCACCTGCACGCGCTCCGCGCCACGCAGCACCTCCACAGAGAGCGCCTCGCCGACCGGATGAGCGCCAAGTAAGCGCTGCAGATCGTCGGGCGTTGCCACCGAAGCCTCACCCATCCGGATGATGATGTCTCCGGCCCGCACACCGGCGTCAAAGGCCGCCGTTCCCGGCTGCACCTCTACGACGCGCACGCCGCTTTCAGCCGCGAGCCCGTACTCCAGCACCAATCCGCGCGGGATCGTCGCTGTCTGACCGCTGATCCCAAGATAGGCGCGGCGGACCCTGCCCTCCCGGATGAGGTGCGCCGTCACCCACTTCGCTGTATTCACGGGGATGGCGAAGCAGATGCCCTGCGAGCCGTAGATCACCGCGGTGTTGATCCCGACGACGCGGCCGCGCGAGTCCACGAGCGGGCCGCCGGAGTTGCCCGGATTGAGCGGCGCATCCGTCTGGATGATGTTCTCGATGAGCCGGCCGGACTGCGCCCGCAGCGAACGACCGAGGGCGCTGACGACACCGGTGGTCACGGTCGCCTGGAACCCCAGTGGATTACCGATGGCGATAACGAGCTGACCGACGCGCAGCCGCCCGGAGTCACCGAGCTCCGCCGCGGGCAGGCCGGACTCCTGGACACGAACGACGGCGAGGTCGCTGTGCGGGTCGTCCCCGACGGTCTGCCCGATCAGCGTGCGCCCATCCTGGAGCCTCAGCTCGATGCGGTCCGCGCCGCGCACGACGTGGCTGTTCGTGAGCACATAACCGTCGGGCGTGATGATCAGCCCGCTCCCGGCGCCGTGGAACTCCGGCATGCCCCGCCTGCGGAACCGTTCCGGGGCCGCTCGGGCTACCGACACGCTCACCACCGCCGGTCCGACACGGTCGGCGGCACTGACCACGGCCTGGGAGTAGGCGTCGAGCAGGTCGCCGTCATCCACCGGCAGCGGCATGACCGGCTGCGCCGCATCCCAAGACGAGAGGATCTGATCCACTCGCACTGTCTCCTTCACCTCCATCGCTGTTGCTCACGCAGGAACGACCGGTCCACGAGGGCTATTCCATCGATCGAATGAGTTTGGGATCCTCGGGTCCAGGGAAGACACCATGGTCAGGCAGGCGAGGGAGTTTCTCCTGGAGGCTGATCAATGCGACGTGGGGTCTTCTTGGCCCTTACGGGCGTCCTGTGCGCCGCGATTGCGTGCGCCGTCCCGGTCGCCGCCGATGCGGCGCCGTTCGCTCTGCCCTACAATCTGACGCTCCAAGCGGGGGGACGGATCAGCGGGACGTTCGGAGGCGTCCCCGTGCTTGGGACGTTCGAGCGGACGGCCACTGAGGACGACGTCCAGCGGATGACGGTCGAAGGCGTGTTCACGCTGACGGTAGACGGCAAGGCCTTCGTGATGGGAGTGTACCAGTGCGTGCCGGTAGAGTGCGCGCTCGTCGCCGAAGAGGTCCTCGGCCGGCCGCAAACATTCTACATTTCTATCCGTTCCATGAGCGGCAGCATCCGCGGGTCGCTTCGCCAGCTCTATCCGTCGCACGCCGCGTGGGTGAGTGGCGTGACGGAGTGGGGAAGACTCCATCTACAAACGATGCCGCTGAGCGCGCTCATCGCAGCCGCGACCAGGCTGCGCGTGTAGCGCAGACCCGCGCGGCCCTCCCCCTCATGTTTGGCCGTCAGGGGTCCCTGGGGAAAACCGCGCGGAACCACGCGCCGGACCGGTGAGGTGACGCAGGTGAAGGTGCTACTGATGGCCGGATTCCTGGCCCTGCTCCTCTTCATCACGAGCCGCGCGGAGACCACCGGGGCGCCGCGTGACCAACAGCCCACGGTCTACCTCCAGATCAGGAAGTCGAACGCCTTCGGCGGGACCATCAAGGGGCTCTATAGCGGGACGGCCGTCGACGGGACGTTCACCGGGGGGACCACGGACGGGACGTTCACGCTGATGGCCAACGGCATGGTCCTGGCGAACGGCACCTACTTCTGCGACCCATCAGGCTGCGTCTTCCGGCAAGTAACCCCTCTGGTGAGGTAACCCCGGCGCGGAGCCCGTCACGCGTGGGCACCGCCGATGTGACCTAAGTTACTTCCCGCCCATCGGCGCATAGGGCATAATTGCGGTGTGCGGCCGAAAGACTGGGGTGCTTTTCTTCTTCTCGGCAGTATCTGGGGCTCGTCGTTCCTCTGGATCAAGATCGCCGTCGCCGACGTCTCCCCGCCGGCCCTTGCTGCGTTCCGGCTGCTCTTCGGCCTCATCGGGCTGCTCATCGTGGCCCGTCTCACCCACCAGAGGTTCGCCACGGTCCGCAGCTATTGGCGCGCGTACCTCTTCATGGGACTCTTCAACACGGCGTTTCCCTTCATCCTCATCAACTGGGCGGAGACGCGGATCGACTCCGCGCTGGCCGCCATCCTCAACGCGACCGTTCCCCTGTTCGCGTTCGTCATCGCGCACTACTGGCAGGCCGACGAGAAGATCACACCTATCCGCACCGCCGGCCTGGTCACCGGTTTCGTCGGCGTCATCGTGCTGGTCAGCCGGGAGTTCGGTCCGCAGGGAGTGCACGGAAACGTCTGGGGACAGATCGGCATGCTCATCGCATCGGTGAGTTACGCGCTGAGCGCGAACTTCTCACGCCGGCACCTCCGGGGTCATCCGCCGCTCGTCCAGGCGACGATGGTCGTCCTCTTCGCGGACGCGATCACCTGGACGGTCGCCCTGGCTGCCGATCGTCCGTTCCATCCGCCCTCGTCGGCGCTCACGTGGTTCGCCCTCGCCTGGCTGGGACTGCTCGGATCGTGCGCCGCCTATCTCCTGTACTTCTACCTTCTCAATGCTGTGGGGGCGAGCCGGGCCACGATGGTCACGTACGTCTTCCCCGTGATCGGTCTCGCGCTGGGCATCGTCTTCCTCAATGAAGTCGCCGACTGGCATCTCCTCGTGGGATCGGCGCTGGTCGTTGGAGGCATCGTCATCGTGAACCGGCCCGCGCAGCCCCGCATCGTGCCGGCGGGCCGGGAGGTTGCCCCGGAATCCTAACCGGCGCGCCCGCCCGAGCGGAGTTCCTCGCGGGGCTGAGAGCAGAACTCCCGCTCATCCTCGGGGTCGCCCCGTTTGGACTGATCTACGGCGTCCTGGCCAGGGAGGTGCGAATCCCGCCCGAGGCCGCCGTCGCGATGTCCGTCATCATCCTCGCCGGATCCGCGCAGTTCATCGCCGCGCAGTTGTTCGGCTCGGGCGCGCCGGGGTTCATCCTGCTCCTCACGACGTTCGTGGTCAATCTGCGGCACGTGCTCTACAGCGCCTCCCTGGCCCCGCACCTGCGCCGTCTGCGCCCCTCGTGGCGGTGGCTGCTCGCCTATCTGTTGACCGACGAGGCCTACGCGGTGGTGATCCGCCGTTACGCGGCGCCGACAGACGCATCGCACCAGCGAGGCGACGAGGGCGTAGAGCACTGGTTCTTTCTCGGGGCGGGGCTCACGCTGTGGACGTCGTGGCTGATCAGCACGGCGGTCGGCGTCTATCTCGGCGCACTCGTCCCGTCAGGGTGGAGCCTCGAATTCATGCTGCCCCTCATCTTCATCGCCATCGTCGTGCCGATGCTCACCGATCGGGCGCTCGTCGCCGCGGGAGCGGCCGGCGCAGCTGTCGCCGCGGCGTCCCTCCCCCTGCGGCTCGGATTGATGGCCGGCGCGGCCTCCGGAATCGCGGCCGGGCTCATGGTGGAACGACGCCGCATCATCGCACCGGTGCGGCACGGATAGATGGACTGGTCATTCCTCGGACGGGGGGTCGTCATCGGGTTCTCCATCGCGGCCCCCGTGGGACCGATCGGCATCCTCTGTATCCGTCGGACGCTTGCCGACGGCCGCGTCACCGGGTTCGTCTCCGGGTTGGGGGCGGCGACGGCGGATGCGGTGTATGGATCGATCGCCGGTTTCGGGCTGACCGCGCTCTCGGGGGCACTCATCGGCGGCCATGTCTGGCTGCGGCTGGCCGGCGGGTTCTTCCTCTGCTACCTGGGGGTGCGAACGCTGCGATCGCGTTCCGCCGACGTCCCGGCATCGAGCGGGGGGACGCCGGATCGGAGCGCCTCGGGCACTGAGTCATCCGGCCGGAGAACCGGGGCCGGCCGCTCCTCAGGTTCCCGCGCGCCGGCGGGGCGAAAACTCGCCGGCGCATATGCGACCACGCTGCTGCTCACGCTCACGAACCCGATGACTATCATCTCGTTCGCGGCGATCTTCGCCGGATTGGGCATCGCCGCGGCCAGCGATTATGGCTCGGCGGCGCTGCTCGTCGCCGGCGTCTTCACCGGATCGGCGCTGTGGTGGTTCATCCTCTCAGGGATCGCCTCGTCGGTTCGGGGGCGCCTGCGCACGGGATCTCTGCGCTGGGTGAATCTTGCCGCCGGAGTGATCATCCTGAGCTTCGGCGGGCTGGCCTTGCTCAGCCTGCGATGAACGCGCTGCCGGAGGCTCGCGTCTGGCTGCTGATCGTCGGCATGGGGGTGATCACCTACCTGCTCCGCCTGTCGATGATCGTCCTGATCGGCCGGACCCCGGTGCCTCCGATCGTCCTCCGCGCCCTGCGGTACGTCCCGGTGGGGGTATTCTCGGCCCTCGTGGCACCGGCCCTGGTCCGCCCCTCCGGCGCGGTCTGGATCTCACCGGAGAACCCTTACCTGCTGGCGGGAACGCTTGCCGCCCTCGTGGCCTGGCGGACCAAGAGCATGGTGCTCACCATCATGATCGGCATGGCGGCGCTGCTGATCCTCAGGTGAGGCTTAGCACTGCCTCGTTGGCTGAAGTGTATCTCGGCCGGGATGAATGGCAAGACGGAATTGTCGCTCTCGCCAGGACCTGATGAGAAGGACGAGAATACGAGTGACGGAATGCCTGACCTCCACGAAACGCGCATCCGCGACAACGTCATCGTCTGGACCCTGGGCGGCGACACGGTCCAGACCTCGTACGGCACCAACGCCACGGCTGTGATCGGCGAGGATGCCGTGCTGCTCATCGATCCGCTCATCGCCCCGAGTTACGGTCACCGCCTGGCCCAGAAGATCCGCGCCTACACGGAGGCCCCCGTCCGGTATGTGGTCTTCACGCATCACCACACCGACCACAGCTGGGGGGCCGCTCCGTTCGAGGACGCGGGCGCGGTCCTCATCGGCCACCGCGAGTGCCGGGAACGGATGCTCGCGAAGCATCCCGAACTGGTCGAGCGGCGACGGGAGCAGGATGAGATCGCGGACCTGTTCGCCGACGCGCGGCCGGTCCCGCCCACCATCACCTTTGATGAAGGACTGGAGCTGCACGTCGGCGGTGTCGAGGTGGAGATCTGGCACCCGGGGGCGGCGCACACACCCGGCGACGCGTTTCTCTTCCTACCGGAGGAGCGGGTGTCCGTCTGCGGGGACCTTGTCTTCGCCGGCTACCACTACAACTATGAAGATGCCTCGCCCGACGGAGTGCGGTCGGGACTGCGCGCGCTCGAATCCCTCGACGCGGATGTGTTCATCCCCGGTCACGGCGCCCCCGGCGGCCCGGAACTCCTTGCCGCCCAGGCCGCGTACCACGACGCGGTCAGGGACATCGTTGCCGCCGGCGCGGGCAAAGAGGATTCGGCGGTCGTCGACGACATCCGCGCCAGATTTCCGGACTACCGCCTGGACCTCGTGCTTCCCACCACCATCACCAGGCTCCGCACGGAGCCGTAGCGCACGACGACCGGCCCCACCCACGCCCCTCACCAGCCAGCCGCCGGAGGACGGGAAGACGGGGAGAAATGAGGAAGAGATGAGGGTCAACGTCGAGTGGACTCCTCCCACGGTATTCGAGGGCCTGTCGGAAAGCCAGGCTCAGATCGTGATGGCCGAGCGCACGAAGGACGGCTCGGTCCCGCCCGGCCCCAGCCCGATGGAGACCGTGCTCATGGCGCTGTGCTCCTGCGCGGGTCTCGACATCGTCGAGATCCTTCAGAAGATGCGCGCCCCGTTCGTCGATCTGCACATCGAGGCGGATGCGGAGCGCGCCAGCGAGCCGCCGCGCGTTTTCACGAAGGTTCACCTGCGGTTCATCGTCTGGGGGGAGAGCCTAACGCGCGAGCAGGTGGAGCGGGCCGTGACCCTCTCGCTCGACAAATACTGCTCCGTCGCGGGCATGGTGAACCGCACCGCGCAGATCACACACGAGATCATCCTACAAGAACCCTGACCGGTCGGAGGTCACCGTCCGGGCGCGGCTCCTCCCCAACGCATCGATCTGCCCAACGCATCGACCTGCGGGATCCAAGGCCATGGTCGCCCAGCTTGGGTTCACCCGCGGGGATCTCTTCGTGATCCCGCTCCGCCGGTTGGAGCAACGTCGTCAACTCCTGCAGCACCTCAGAGCGGGTCCAGCCGTAGCGGTCCTTCACTTTCTGAACGAGACGGTCGAGATCACCCGCGTGTGGGGGCGAGAGAACCGCGGTCAGCGCGCGGGAGTGCGGAAGCGGTCGAGCAGCACCTGCTGGGCGGCGGCGACGCCGGCTCCGACCGGGGAGCGGATTCCGGCTACGGCCATCGAGAGCTCCACGCCGGCAACGGTAGCGAGGACCTCGAGATCGTTCAGCGCGCCGAGATGCCCGATCCGGAACACCTTGCCGGCGAGACGCCCCAGTCCCGCGCCGAGCGACAGGTTGAAGTGCGTCTCCGCGGCGCGCCGAACGGCGTCGCTGTCCGCCCCCTCCGGCACGACGACCGCGGTGAGGGTGTTTGAGTACTCGGCGGGCTCGCGGCACTGGAGCTGGAATCCCCAGGCACGGACCGCCGCCCGGACCGCATCGGCGAGCCGGCGGTGGCGGGCAAACACCTGAGGCAGCCCTTCCTCCTCGAGCATGCTCAGGGATTCGCGGAGGCCGAAGAGGAGCAGCGTCGCCGGCGTATACGGGAAGTAGCCGCGCTCCATCTCTTTGAGGACAGGGCGCCAGTCGAAGAATGACCGCGGCGTGACGATCTGTTCGGACCCGCGCAGCGCCCGTTCTCCGATGCAGACGATGCCGAGCCCGGGCGGGAGCATGAGCCCTTTCTGAGACCCGGCCAGCGCGACGTCGATCCCCCACTCGTCGAAGCGAAACTCGAGGCTGGCCAGTGAGCTCACGGCGTCCACGATGAGCATCGCGGGATGCCGGGCGCGATCCATCGCCCGGCGGATCGCGGCGATATCGGTCGTGGCCCCGGTCGAGGTCTCGTTGTGCACGAGGAGCAGGGCCCGATACCGGTGATCCCGGTCGCCGGCGAGGTGGTCCGCTACGAGGTCGGCCGGCACGCCGCGATCCCAGGCGAGGTCGACCTCGTCCACCGCAATCGCGTGCCTCCGGGCGACCTCGGCGAAGCTGTGGCTGAATGCGCCGTGGTTGAAGACCAGGACCCGGTCCCCTGGATTCAGGGTGTTGACGACGGCCGCCTCGGTCGCGCCGGTCCCCGACGCAGGGAAGAGCGCGATGGATCCATCCCGGCTCTGGAAGATCCGGCGAAGTCCTTCGACGATCTCGAAGACGACGGGAGGAAGTTCCGCCCCGCGGTGATCGACGACGGCCCTGTCCATCGCCCGGAGGATGCGCTCCGGGACATTGGTGGGCCCAGGGATCTGCAGGAAGTGCCGGCCCGGCATAGTGACTACCTGTTCGCCGCAGACCGCTGTCTGCCTGCGGACGCGTGCTGTTTCCTTGATCGAGGGGAAGCAGAGTGGGGAAACTCTGAGTGGAATGTTGTGGGAAATGGAAAGGATGGTTGCCGTGTCTGTCCCGCGCCTTCGAGCCGCAGCGATGACCTCGGGCTGGTCCATGGATGTGCGCCTGGACGCCGATCCCAGCTCGCTCAGAATCGCCAGAAAGATCGCCGCGACCGCCGCGCTTACGGCCGGAGCGACACAGACCGCCGCCTTCGAGCTCGAGATCGCTCTGGGCGAGGCCCTGGTCAACGCGTTCCTTCACGCCTACGGTGGAGATCCGCGGGGCCGCATCGTCGTGCGCTTCGAGTTCCTCGAGGGAGGCCTGCGTGTCACGGTCCGCGACGGCGGACGAGCCCTGCAGGCTGTTCCGCAGATTCCGCGCGAGGTAAAGCCGGATGATGAAGCCGGCCGGGGGCTGTTCATCATGAGCAAGCTCATGGACAAGGTGGAAGTGATCCATCCCGACCGGCGTGGACGCGGTACCGCCATCCGCATGACCAAACGTCTGTGCCCCCACTAGCCGGAAGCAATCGTCTCGGTGTTCGTCCCAACGTTCGCGTTCCGGCAGGGGGCGGCCGCTAGACCGAGCGGTGATTCAATCGACTAGAGAGTCTGCGACACGAGACGGGCGGCTTCTCCCGATTGAGGGAAGCGGCCCGTTTCTTTCTTGCTGTAGAGCCGCCGTCCGTCTGCGGCGATGGTGAAGACGCCGCCGGAGCCCGGAATGATGAGCAGGCCGGCGATCGCGTCCGCGTGGGCTGCGAGGATCTCTTCCGCCACACGGGCGGCATGAGGCTCGTACCCTCATTCCGCGCAGTATTCGATCTCGATCCGAAGCTTCTTTCCCATCTCAGCCTCCCGTCGCGACTCCCGAATGGATTCTTCCTCCGCCGTGCCGCACCTATCTCCGCTCTGCCCCACCTATCTCCCGTGGGCCCCCCGGTCCCGGTAGCGCTGCTGCGCGTCGCGGATCGTCTCCCCGGCCGCATCGGCCCCCTGCCACCCGATGATCTCCGTCTCCTTCTCCTCCAACGTCTTGTAGACCTCAAAGAAGTGCCGGATCTCTGCCAGGAAATGCATGGCCAGATCAGACAGATCGGAGACCTCGCGAAACCGCGGATCGCCGTCGGGCACGGCGAGGATCTTCTGGTCCCGGCCCTTCTCATCGGTCATATCGAGGACGCCCACGGGGCGGACGGCGACAAGGCATCCGGGAAAGGTCGGCTCGTAGGTCACGATGAGGACGTCGAGATGGTCGCCGTCCTCGGCCAGCGTGCGCGGGATGAACCCATAGTCCGCCGGGTAGTGGAGCGGAGAATACAGCACGCGGTCGAGGCGGATCCGTTCCCCCTCCTCGTCGTACTCATACTTGTTGCGGCTCCCCTTGGGGATCTCGACGAGCGCGTCAATGATCATGTGCCCGGCTCCCGGTCCTCCCGGCGGATCTCCTGCGCGTAGTTGATGTAGTCGACGTCCTGCGCCTCCACGCCGAACTGCCGCAGCATCGCCATGGCCTGCGCCCGGTGGTGCACCTCATGAAGGAGGAGCTGCGTCGCCAGATCTCCCTGCCTCGCGGTATAGACGAGCGTCCGGCGCCGTCCGACGAGGCGGGTCTCGACGACTCGATCCGGATCGGTGATCGCCGCCAGGGTCGCGCGCGTCTCCGGGGCCTGCGCGCGCCAGACGGCTTCGACGTTGGCGGACGTCGGGCACGTCGCCTCGCGGATCGGCCACTCGTCCCAGCTGAACGGCTCCGGAAAGGGGTCGGCCCGGATGCGCCTGGCCAGCCATAGCTCCGTTCCGGCGAGCTCGACCATCGTAGTCTGGAGAGTGTGCAGCCCGAAGGGGAACGACTGGACATATTGCTCCTGGCTGAGCGGCCTCAACCAGTCGAAGAGCTTCTCACGCGCCTGGGTGTGCGCGTCGTAGACTCGGACGTAGTTCAAGAGATGCCTCCACGGAAGAATTGGCTGAGGGGCCGTCGTATCCATCCTCACGCCGTCTCCTTCTTCCGGGACCGGCTCGGCGCGCTTCCTCTTTCAGGCTCCCCCGGTCTGGCCTTTTTCAACGCCGGGGCCGTGGCCGCGCTCCGCGCCCGGGGCGTGGCCTTTTTCCGCGACTCCGGGGGAAATATGCATGCAGTGATGAGCGAGGTGGAACGACGATGATCTTCCTGGGTCTGCTGATCGCGCTTGCGTTTGGATGGCTGATCATCCAGGTCGGCGTCAGTCTGTAACATCTGTGACCGTTGGCCCGCTTGAGCCATGGTCCTCGGGACACAGGCACGCTATCATGCTCTGTAAATCAACATGAGCGTGCCAAGTGGATCTCTCGAGATTCGGATGGCGCATCTGGAAGGCGCCTATGAACAGATCAACATGCGGCTTTCGGAACTACAGGCAGATGTGCATGGACTCAGAGCGGACAACGCGGAAATCCGGCGGCAGATAAGCACGCGGTTCTATTGGTTGCTGTCCTTCATCCTTGGATCGATCCTTGTCCCAATCCTTCGAGACTTCGTCCGCTGACTCACCCTCGACGCCTCTCGACCGAGTGCCCCCTCATTCGTGGCGCAGCGTGGTGATCGGATCAAGCCTGGCCGCGCGCTGCGCCGGATAGAGTCCGAAGAAGATTCCTCCGGCCGCGGCGACCCCGGAGGCGAGCAGGACCGACTCCGGCGTGATGCCGGTCAGCTGCAGCGTCACCTCGTACTGGGGGGAATGAGATACACTATCGAGTAATCTCTGTCGAACGCTCCAGCGCGCTCGGGGGAGTCACCGGTGACCTGGCAGCATCCCCAGTTCCTATGGCTGACCGCGCTTGCGGGCGGCCTCGTCCTGGCGTACAGCGCGGCGCTCCGTGTGCGGCGCAGACCTCATCCTGTGCGCTTTCACACAGATCCGCTGCGGGCCGCCCTGCCCGCGAGCGGCGGGCGACGGCATCTTCCCACCGCCCTGTTTTCCTCTGGAGTCCTGATCGCGCTGCTCGGCGCGGCCGGACCGACCATGGTGCTCCCGGCCCCCACTGGATCCTCCGTGGTCCTGATCATCGATGTCAGCCGGAGTATGGAAGAGTCGGATATCTATCCCACGCGCTTCGTGGCGGCGAAGTCGGCCGGCATCGAGTTCGCACGCCGCCTCCCGCGCGCCAGCCGCATGGCGCTGGTGACCTTCGGGAACTTCGCGAGCATCGTGGTCCCGCTCACTTCCGATCGGCAGCGCCTCATCGACGGGATCGACAACCTCAGCACCCAGCTTCGGACCCAGCTCGGAACGGGACTCGTCGAGGGGATCAAGGCGATCACAGGTGAGGGCAACCTCCCTCCGCCGGCAGGTGGATCTCGCGGGGTTGCCGTCTTACTCACAGACGGCCGCGCGAGCGATGGTGTCCCCCCGGAGGAGGCCGCACGGCAGGCGAAGGTGCGAGGGATACGCGTCTACACAGTCGGCCTCGGAACCGCCGCGGATCCTTCGACGTTCCGCAGCGGCTACTACGGCGTGCTCGACGAGCCGACGCTGCGGATGATCGCCGACCTGACCGGCGGCCGGTATTACCGCGCAGAGGAAGCCGGGCGGCTCCACGAGATCTACCGTGAGCTGGCGCGGGTGATCGGCTGGATGCATGCTCCAACGGACGTCTCCGCGATCGCATCCGCCGCCGCGCTCACGCTGCTCATTGCCGCGGTCGTTCTTCGGTTCAGGTACGTCCCGCTGGGCTAACGCCGCGGAGGGGGGACGCTCCTCCTCATTCCAATCCAACTCCAATCTCCTACAATCTAAATGGAGACTGAGGTGAATGATCCATGCATATCCTGGTCGTGGAGGACGACCAGCGCCTGGCACGGCTGCTGCAGCGCGTGCTAACGGAGGAACGGCACGCGGTCGATACGGCCCACTCCGGGGGACGCGGGCTCGACCTTGCGCTCAGCGGCGGATACGATCTCATCATCCTGGATCTCATGCTCCCCGACCGGGGTGGTGTCGATGTCTGCCGCACGCTGCGCGCGGAGGATGTCGACGTCCCGATCCTGATGCTCACGGCGCGCGGGGCTGTTGAGGATCGGGTCGGCGGATTGAACGCCGGAGCGGACGACTATCTCGTCAAACCGTTCGCCATGGCCGAGCTCCTGGCGCGGGTGAATGCCCTCCTCCGGCGCAGAGATCGTGCGCTCGACGGCGGGATGACGCTCACGGTGGACGGACTGTCGATGGACCTGCTCCGCCGCGAAGTCCGCCGCGACGACCGCGTGATCGAGCTCACGCCGAAGGAGTTCGCGCTGCTCGAGTATCTGATGCGCAACCCGGGGCTGGCGCTCTCCCGGACGCAGATCATCGATCACGTGTGGCGGTACGATATCGACGCCGTCAGTAACGTCGTGGATATCTATATCCACTACCTCCGCGACAAGATCGACCGGGGCGCGCGGAAACCGCTCATCAAGACCGTCCGCGGGGTCGGCTACAAACTGGCCGAGGCGTAGGCGTGCCCGAGGCGGCCTTTCTCTACGGTGTCCGGCGCGGTCTGACCCTCTGGTACACCGCGGTGCTCGTCGTCACGCTTGCGATCCTGGGCGGACTCCTGTACTACAGCGCGCACCGCGAACTCTTCACGCGCCCCGTTGTGCTCATGGCCCGCGGGCAGGCGGAGTTCGTGGCGCGCGACTGGCAGCAGTTTCCGGCGACGCCGTGCCAGCCGCCCGCCCCCCTCAACCTGCCGGCCTCCCGGGATGCGCAGGCCATCCCCCGGCCGCGGGTGCGCGTCCCGATCTACCTCGCCTGTCTGGACCAAGATGGAGACCTCCTCGCCGCCACGATCATTCCAGGGGCCGACATCGGCCGACCTCCGGACGCGTTTCTCACGGCGACGCTGGTTCCGGAGGTCCTGCGCACCGGCGAAGCGGAGGATCAGGTGGAAGTGGAAGACCTCGGCCCTGTCTACCGGTTTGCGCGGATCGTGACCGCCCCGGATGCTCCCGGCATCCTGGGGATCGTGATGGTCGGCCGGCCGATCACGGAACAGGTCCGCGCCCTCGCACTATTGCGCAATCTGCTCCTGCTGACAGGCGGCCTCTCCGTCCTGATCGCCACTGTGGGGGGGGTGTTCCTGACCAACCGCGCGCTGCAGCCTGCGCGCGATGCCTTTGCCAGGCAGCAATCCTTCATTGCCGACGCCTCACACGAGCTGCGCACGCCGCTCACCCTCATCCGGGCGAACGCGGAGGTGCTCCTGCGGGGCGGCCTGGACCCCCGCGATACCGCCCTCGTCGAAGACATCGTCGCGGAGACCACGCACGTCGATCACCTTACCTCGAGCCTGCTCACCCTCGCCCGGCTCGACGCGAACCGCTTCCATCTCGATACCGACGCGGTGGACCTCTCGGCCGTCGCCTCGAATGCGGTCCGCCGGCTCGGACGGCTCGCCGGCGAGAAGGGGCTGACCGTCACGGAGCAACTCACGCCCCGGCTGATCGTCCTCGGCGACGCCGAAGCGCTCGAACAGGTTGTCCTCATCCTCCTCGACAACGCCATCCGATACACGCCGGCGGGCGGAACGGTGACCGTTCGGACCGCGCCAAAGGATGGAGAGGCCGAGGTGGGGGTCCAGGATACCGGGATCGGCATTCCCGCAGAGCATCTGCCGCACCTGGGCGAACGCTTCTATCGGGTGGACAAGGCGCGCTCGCGCGAAGCCGGGGGGGCCGGACTTGGGTTGGCCATCGCCTTCCGTATCGTCGAAGCTCATAGCGGCTCCATCCGTATCGAAAGCGCCCCCGGCCGAGGGTCGTCGGCGATCCTCTC
>DATDEG010000139.1:0-21135 GCA_036523465.1 bacterium | reverse complement strand
CGTCGTCCCGCTCTCCGCGGCGGGACGCGGATCGAGGGATCCGCTGTGGATCAGGCTCTCTATCCTCGTCCACGCGCTCCTGGTGGGCATTCCCATCGCGCTCGTCACGGGGCTCGCGCCCAAGGAACCCCGGGCATTTGTTGACACCGGCGCTCGGGAATCCATACAATGGTCCTGACCATGATCACCATCAGCGATGCCGCCGCCGTGAAGCTGAGGGAGCTCCTCACCAACCAGGAGCAGCCCGACCTCTACCTCCGCCTGTTTATCGCCCCGGGGGGCTGCGAAGGCTTCACCTACGGCATGGCCTTCGACCCCGATCGGCACACCGATGACACGGTGATCGAGCGGGGAGACGTGCGTGTGCTGGTCGATGCCGCCTCCGGACCCTACCTGCGCGGGGCGCAGATCGACTACATCCGGTCCACGATGGGCGAAGGGTTCACGGTGCGCAATCCGAACGCGATCGCCACGTGCGGGTGCGGCCACTCGTTCCACACGAGGCACGAGGCGGGACAACCCCAGGAGTGCGGCTGTGAGACCGACGCCACGACAGCGGCCGAAGGAGCGAAAGCATGAGCACGCAGGTCGAGCAGGCGGAATCTGAGATGCGGGGCAAGATCGAGTCGGTGCTCGAGATGATCAGGCCTTACATCCAGGGCGACGGCGGAGACATCGAGCTGGTCGATATCGTCAGCGGCATCGTCCAGATCCGCCTGGCCGGGGCGTGTGTCGGGTGCATGCACTCGATGATGACGCTCCAGGCCGGCGTGGAGCGCATGCTCAAGGAAGCGGTGCCGGAGATCAAAGGCGTCGAGGCGATGCCCTTCTAGGACCGCGGCACAACCGAACAACAGATGTGGAGGGCTCCTGGGGTAGAATCCCCAGGAGCCCTTTTGTACTATAAACTCAAAGCAAGGCTGGAGTCGGGGAGACGGAAACGATGACCACTCCGTGGACCCACATTCTCCGCAAGATCGATGACTATCGCTGGGAAATCCCCACGTCCTACAAATCAGGGATGAGGGTACCGGGCCTCATTTATGCCGACGAGAAGATGCTCCGGCAGATTGCTGAAGAGCAGGCACTCGAACAGGTGGCAAATTCGGCCACCCTTCCCGGAATCGTCGGACGGGCTCTGGCCATGCCCGACATTCACTGGGGATATGGATTCCCGGTCGGTGGGGTCGCGGCGTTTGACGTAAGCGATGGGATCATCAGTCCCGGTGCGATTGGATTCGATGTGAACTGCATCCCACTGGGTGCGCATATCTTGCACGAATTCGGGTACCATAGGCCGATTGAGGATTTCGAACAGCTGTGGCAGACGGATCGGATCATCTGTATGGGAGATACGCGAGGGCCTGGAAGTGCAATCATTGCGGCATTCCTGCGTCAGGGACGGCCGGGCAGCCACATGCTCGAACTGACCACGGAGACCGGTCGCAAGTTCATCGCGACTGCGGATCATCCTCTTCTCACGCCGCATGGCATGGTGCCGCTTGGAGAGATTCAGAACGGCGAATCCGTCGCCGTGTATCCGTTTGAGGGTGTGCCGTATCAGCCTGTGGGGGATGACGTCCTTCTGGCCGAGGAGGACATTGCCCGGGTGTACCCTCCCCACCGTGGGGGGAACGGTCTAGGCCAGATTTGTACCGCTCTCAGAAGGCGTGGCCTTCTCCCGATGACCCTCGACCATCCGAAACTGCCGTATCTCATCAGGCTGATGGGATTCGTGCACGGCGACGGGTCGATTCAATTCCTGAGATCGGGGAAGGCCCTGGTCTCATTCTACGCACAGCCTGAAGACCTTGAGGCCGTTCGGCGAGATTTGGAGACGCTGGGCTTTCGTCCATCGCGAATCTACCGAAGGAACCGGCATCATCGTGTCACCACCCCCTATGGCATCGTGAGCTTCTCGAGAATGGAGTGCACGGTACATTCGGGTTCGACCGCCTTGGCCGCGTTGCTCCACGGTTTGGGTGTCCCCGTGGGCAACAAGGCCGAACAGGACTTCGATGCCCCTGACTGGCTGGATCGTGCGCCGCTCTGGATGAAGCGCCTGTACCTTGCCGCCTTGTTCGGTGCAGAGCTTACCGCACCCAGCACCGTTACGGACCGCTCGTACAACTTCTCTGGACAGGTCATTTCAATGAACAAGCGGCCGTGGTGCGCCGAGAGCGGTCGAAGATACATGCAGCGCATGCGGGCTTGGTTACTCGAGTTCGGAGTCGAGAGCGTGATGCTCGCCGAGCGCAAGGAGCGGAGCGGCAGATCGATCGCGACTCGCCTCCGTCTCATGATCCTAAGCAGGTCGGAGAACCTCATCCGTTTATGGACAAGGATTGGATTCGAATACAGCCGACGCAAGCAACACCTTGGATGCATAGCCGCCCAATACCTCAGATTCAAAGATGCAGTGGTGGAGGACCGACGGCGGACGATAGCTGTGGCCCGAGACATGCGGATAGAAGGATTTTCCGCGCGCACCATCACCCAGGTTCTCATCTCGCCTTACATGAAACCTCGATTTATCGAGCACGCTCTGTACTCACGGCGTCATCGCGCCCGGATTGGTAGTGCCTTTATGGGGTTCGAGACCTTCCTGACGGAGAGGACGAAAGGCCTCGGCGAGACGGGTCGGGTATGGGATCGTGTAGTGCGCGTTCTGCCCGCGTCCTACGAGGGACCAGTGTATGACTTCACGGTGGCCGATCCCAGCCACAACTTCGTCGCGAATGGCTTCATCGTCTCGAACTGTGGGGTTCGCATCGTCCGGACGGATCTCGACGAGCCCGCAGTGCGAGAGAAGCTCCAACCGCTCGTCGATTCGCTCTTTCATGCCGTACCCTCCGGCGTCGGCGCGACCGGACGGGTGAAGCTCGACGCGCCGGCGACTGACGGCGTGCTCCGTCACGGCGCGCGCTGGGCAGTCGAGCATGGCTACGGCTGGCCCGACGATCTCGAAGTGATCGAAGACGGCGGGGCGCTGCCGCAGGCCGATCCCGACGCGGTGAGCCCCGAGGCGAAGAAGCGCGGCCGCGCCCAGATCGGCACCCTCGGCTCGGGCAATCACTTCCTCGAAGTGCAGGTGGTCGACGAGATCTACGACGCCCGCGCTGCCGCGGCGATGGGCCTGACCGCGCAGGGTCAGGTCGTCGTCTTCGTGCACTGCGGGTCGCGCGGACTGGGCCATCAGGTCTGTACCGACTACCTGCGCGTTGCGGAGCGCTCCGCCCGCGAGCACGGCATCCACCTCGTCGACCGGCAGCTCGCCTGCATGCCCTTCCAGTCCGACGAGGGGCGCGCCTACGTCGGCGCGATGAGCGCCGCGGCGAACTTCGCCTGGGCCAACCGGCAGGTCATCACCCACTGGGTGCGGGAGGCCTTTGCGCGGGTCTTCGCGCAGAGCGCCGACGCCCTGGGCATGTCGCTCGTCTACGATGTGTCCCACAACATCGCCAAGATCGAGGAATACGTCGTCGATGGCGTGAGGCGCCAACTCATCGTGCACCGCAAGGGGGCCACGCGGGCATTTCCCGCGGGGCATCCCGACGTCCCCGCGCGGTACGGCGAGATCGGCCAGCCGGTCCTCATCCCCGGCGATATGGGCCGCTACTCCTTTATCGCGATCGGGACCGAGCAGGCCGTGCGCGAGTCCTTCGGCTCGACTTGCCACGGGGCGGGGCGCGTGATGGGCCGGAAGCAGGCCGTCCGCACCCTCGCCGGACGCGACATCGGAGACGAGCTGCGGCGGCGGGGGATCATCGTGCGCGCGCAGGATCGCGGCCTGCTGGCCGAGGAGGCGCCGCAGGCCTACAAGGATGTCGCCGACGTGGTGGAGGTTTGCCACCGGGCGGGGCTCAGCCGCCGGGTGCTGCGCACGCGGCCCATTGGTGTGGTGAAAGGATAAGACCGGTCGGCCCGGCGGGAACCGGGAACAGGGAACGGGTCACAACAGACGCGAACGTATCCCCGGAGGATTCCCGTTGCCCGACCGCGCCGCCGCCCCCGAAGAGTTCCCGCTCAAGGGCATCTGGTTCTACGATCGGTACACTCCCGCGGAGGTCCACGCGCACCGCGCGGGCGCGGTGGTCGCCCGCGCCCGCACGGCGTTCCAGGATGTGGTCATCCAACACCTGGAGCATCTCGGGCGGTGCCTCATCGTGGACGGGAAGATCCAGTCCGCCGAGATCGACGAGCACATCTACCACGAGCTCCTCGTCCACCCCGCCATGCTGGCTCATCCCGCGCCACGGCGGGTCCTCGTCTGCGGGGGCGGGGAGGGGGCACCGCTGCGCGAGATCCTCCGGCATCCGACGGTCGAGGCGGTGACCATGGTCGATCTTGATGCCGAGCTGGTCGCCCTCTGCCGCCAGCATCTCCCCACCTGGCATGCCGGGGCCTTCGACGATCCGCGCGTGGAACTGCGTCACGAAGACGCGCGCGCGTTCGTGGAGCGGACGGCAGAGCGGTTCGACGTCATCGTCAACGACATCACTGACCCCATCGAGGGCGGGCCGAGCAAGCTGCTCTTCACGCGGGAGTACTACGAAGCCGTGGCCCGGGTGCTCCGCCCCGAGGGCGTCTTCGTCACCCAGGCGATCGGGGTGCACTACGACGACGGCGACCGGCTCCATGCCGCGATCCACCACACGGTCGGGCAGGTCTTCCGGCACGTGCGCTCGTACGCCGACTACGTCTTGTCCTTCGACTACCCGTGGGCGTTCGTCGCCGCGAGCGCCCAGCCCGTCTGGGAGGTGCTCTCTGGGAGTGAGGTCGATCGACGGCTGCACGATCGGGCGATCGAGTTGCGCTTCTATGACGGTGATACCCATCTCCGGGTCATGCACCTTCCCCGGCCCCTGCGCCGGCTCATCGCCGAGGAGGCGACCGTGATCAGCGACGCCGAGCCGCTGGTCGTGCTGTAGGTTGGTGGTGGTGTAGGGACGAACGGAGGAACAGCCATGCGCGCGGAGTTGACCGAAGATCAGGAGCTGCTGCATCGCACCGTCCGCGACTTCGCCGCCTCAGAGCTCCGTCCGAACGCCGCGCGCTGGGATCGAGAGGGTCACTTTCCGGCCGACATCGTCCCCTCGCTCGCGCAGCTCGGACTGCTGGGATTGAACGTCCCGCCGGAGCTCGGCGGCGCGGGCCTGGGGATGATCGGCACGGCGCTCGCCGTCGAGGCCGTCTCCTGGGGCGACGCCTCGATCGGATTGACCGTTGCCTCTCACAACTCGCTGTGCACCGGACACATCCTGCACTTCGCCGATGATCGGCAGAAGCGGGCCTATCTTCCGGAGCTGGCCGGCGGACGGGCGCTCGGCGCCTGGTGCCTGACCGAGGCTGGGGCCGGTAGCGACGCCGCCAGCATCCAGACGCGGGGGGTGCGCCGTGACGAGCGCTGGATCCTGAACGGGGCGAAGATGTTCGTCACCCAGGGGAGCGTGGCCGGCGTCTACGTCGTCATGGCCGTCACCGATGCAGGGAAGCGGCGGAACGGCATCTCGGCGTTCATCGTCGATCGGGAGACTCCCGGACTGCGCGTGGGCAAGAAGGAGGACAAGCTCGGATTACGCGCCAGTGACACGGCGGAGGTCGTGTTCGAAGATTGTGAGGTCCCCGCCGACGCCCTCATCGGAGCGGAAGGCGACGGATACCACCAGGCGATGGCGACGCTCGAGCGGGGACGGATCGGAATCGGCGCGATGGCGGTCGGGATCGGCCGCGCGGCGCTCGACGACAGCATCCGCTACGCCGGATCGCGGAAGGCATTCGGTAAGGCGCTCGCGGAACTGCAGGCCATCCAATTCATGGTCGCCGACATGGCGATGGAGCTCGACGCCGCCTGGCTGATGGTGTTGCGGGCGGCGTCCCTGGCCGACGCCGGGCAGCGGTTCGGCCGCGAGGCCTCGATGGCGAAGCTCTTCGCCTCCGAAGCCGCCGCGCGCGCGACCAACAAGGCGGTCCAGATCCACGGCGGCTACGGGTTCCTGAAGGATTATCCGGTGGAGCGTTACTACCGCGACGTCAAGCTCACGGAGATCGGTGAAGGCACCTCCGAGATCCAGCGGATCATCATTGCCAAATCATTGCTCGAAGAGTAGCCTAATAGTTCATGGGGCAGACGTTCCTGCAGCGTCTGGACGCGGGCGTCGTGCTCGCCGATGGGGCCATGGGTACGCAGCTCTACGCCCGCGGCATCCCCTTCGATCAGTGCTTTGACGAACTGAACCTCTCCGCGGTCGAGCTCGTCCGCAGCATTCACCTCGATTACATCGACAGCGGCGCCGAGCTCATCGAGACCAACACGTTCGGGGCGAATCGCTTCAAGCTGGCCGGGCACGGCTTGAGCGATCGCGCCGTGGAGTTCAACCGTGCCGGCGCCGCCCTGGCGCGCCAGGCCGTGGACCTCTCCGGCCGGCGGGTCTTCGTCGCCGGCTCGATGGGTCCGATCGGCCGGCCGATGGCTCCGCTCGGGGCGGTGAGCGCCGAAGAGGTGCGGGAGGCGTACACGGAGCAGGCCGAGGCGCTCACCGCGGGCGGCGTGGATGTCCTTATCCTGGAGACGTTCACGGATCTCGGAGAGCTCCTGGAAGCCGTCCGGGCGGTGCGCCGTGCGGTCACGCTTCCGCTTATCGCCGAGATGACGTTCACACAGGAAGGCAAGACCCTCCTCGGCCACGGTCCGCGTGAGATCGCTGAGGCGCTGGAGCGGGCTGGGGCCGATGTCGTGGGCGCGAACTGCAGCATGGGCTCCCAGGGCATCCTGGAGGTCATCGAGCAGATGGCGCGGTTCGTCCATCGCGCCAAACTGTCCGCCATGCCCAACGCGGGCTTCCCCGCGTACGTGGGCGGCCGGTACATTTACGTCTCGACACCGGAGTACATGGCGGAGCACGCCCGGCGGATGGTCGCCCTCGGGGTGGGCCTGATCGGTGGATGCTGCGGCACGACGCCGGAGCACATCGCCGCCATCCGAGATGCCGTCCGGGATCTGCCGGCGCAGCCTCCTGCCTCCGGGATCAGAGCGGCCGGCATCGGCGCGTCGGTCGCCGAGCGCCCGGTCGTGGAGCCCGAGGTTGCGGCGAAACCTGCCATCCCGAGCACACTGGCGAACAAGCTTGGATCCACCTTCATCGTGACCGCCGAGGTCCAGCCGCCGCGGGGGATCCACGACCGCCGCGAGATCGAAGCCGGCCGGAGGCTGCGCGACGCCGGGGTCGACGCCATCGACGTCGCGGACAACCCGATGGCACGGCTCCGGATGAGCCCGTGGGCGATGTCGTCCCGGATCCAATCCGAGGTCGGCGTCGAGACGATCCTGCACTTCACGACCCGGGACCGCAACCTCGTCCGGCTGCAGTCCGACCTGCTGGCCGTGCATGCCCTGGGGATCCGCAATCTCCTCGTGCTCCGCGGCGATCCGCCGCAGATGGGCGACTATCCCAACGCCACGGCGATCTCAGACGTCAAGCCATCGGGGCTGGTGCGGCTCATCAAGGAGTTCAACCGCGGGCGCGACGTCGCCGGGAACGCCATCGGCGCGCCCACCGCCTTCACCGTCGGCGTCGCCCTCAATCTCACGGCCCGCGATCCCCACCGGGAGATACAGGTCCTGGATCGGAAGGTGCGCGCCGGTGCGGATTTCATCTGCACGATGCCGGTGTACGATCCTGAGACGTTGGACCGGTTCCTCCATATCGCCGGGCGTCTCCCGCTCCCGCTCGTCGTGGGCGTGCTGCCGCTGGTCAGCTACCGGCACGCCGAGTTCCTGCACAACGAGCTCCCAGGGTTGTCCGTGCCGTCCTGGGTGCGCGAGCGGCTGCGGCTGGCACCGGATCCCCGCCAGGAGGGGCTGCGTCTGGCCACCGAGTTCATCGAAGCCGTCCGCGGGCGCGTCGGCGGCGTCTATCTCGTGCCGTCGTTCGGCCGATACGAGGGCGTGATTGAGCTGGTCCGGCTTGCCAGGGCAGGCGTGCCCACGTAAACTACGACGGCGGGAGCGGAACGGCGGCGCAAGAGCCGCGGGAGGTTTGACGGTTGATCACGACAGTTATCGGCAACTACCCGAAGATCCCAGATCTCCCGGCCCCGGGGAAGTGGCGGAGCGCGGTCGAGAAGTTCCAGAAGGGACAGCTCGGTGAGAGTGAGCTCAGCGCGGTCGAGGATGAGGTGACAAAGGAAGCCATCGCCGATCAGATCGAAGCCGGTATCGACCTCGTCACCGACGGGCAGATCAGGTGGGAAGACGGGCAGACGCACTTCGCCCGCCGGCTCCGCGGCTTCTCCATCAACGGACTGCAGCGCTACTTCGATACCAATATCTACTTCCGTGAGCCCGTCGCCGACGCCGCGGTGGAATGGACGGCACCGATCACGGTGGACGAGTTCACCTTCGCGCGCGCGCACAGCACGCGACCCGTGAAGGCGGTGATCACCGGGCCGTTCACGCTGGCCACGCTCAGCCGGAACGCGCACTATCCGTCCGCGGCGGCGTACGTCCAGGCGTGCGCCCGCGCGCTGAACGCGGAACTGCGCGCCCTTGGGGCGGCCGGGGCCACCGTGATCCAGGTGGACGAGCCTGCGCTCACCCGGCGCAAGGAAGACTACCCGCTGTTCGCCGAGGCGATGCGCACCCTCCTCGATGGAATCTCGGCAAAGACTATCCTCTGCACCTACTTCGGCGATGTCCGCGACGTGTACCCGCACCTCCTCGAGCTGCCGTTCGCCGTCTTGGGATTGGACTTCGTCGCCGGGCATCGCAACTGGGACGCGATCCGGTCCGCGCCCTTCACCAAGGAGCTGCAGTTCGGTCTCCTCGACGCACGCAACAGCCGTATCGAATCGGTCGACGAGGTCGTCGCCGCGGTCCGGCGGATGGCCGCCATCGTGCCCCCGGACCGGATGATGCTGGCGCCCAGCGCCGGGCTGGAATTCTTGCCCCACGGGGTCGCCCGGCGGAAGCTCCGCGCTCTGGTCCAGGGTGCGCGCGCCGCCGAGGCCGATCTGAAAGGAGCCCGGACATGAGTGCACTCCCCCTGCTGCCTGTCACTGCGGTCGGGAGCTACCCGAAGCCGTCCTACCTCCTCGAAGCCCGGCGGAAGCACCTGCGCCAGCAGATTTCGAGGGAGGAGTTGACCGAACTCGAGCGCCGCGCCACGCGCGAGTGGATCCAGATCCAAGAAGAGCTCGGCCTAGACCTCCTCGTCGACGGCGAGCAGTATCGCGGTGACATGGTGGCTTACTTCGCCGACGAGATGGCCGGATTTGCGATCGCCGGGTTGGTCCGCTCCTACGGCAACCGCTACTACCCCAAGCCCGTCGTCGTCGGACCCGTGGGGCGCAGGGCGCCGGTGACGATCGAGTGGTTCCGGTACGCGCAGTCGCTCACCAAGAAGCCGGTGAAAGGGATGCTCACCGGGCCGTACACGATCGCCGAGTGGTCGTTCAATGAGTACTACCCGACGCGGCGGGAGCTCGTCCTCGAGCTGGCCCGGGCGATCCACGATGAAGTCGTCGATCTGGAACGCGCCGGCGCGGCATTCATCCAGATCGACGAACCCGCGATCCACACCCGCCCCGAGGAGGACTTCGAGCTCGCCGCCGAGGCGATGGAGATCGTCACCCGGGGGACCTCCGCGTACACAGTCAGCCACATCTGCTACGGGGACGTGCCCAAGATCTATCCGGCGATGCTGCGCCTCGCCGTGAACCAGCTGGACCTGGCCCTGAAGAACGAGGAATTCGGCCTGCTTGAAACATTCAAGACCGCCCCCTTCACGAAGGACATCGGACTCGGCGTCGTGGACGCGCACAGCCATCGTGTCGAATCCGTCGACGAGGTGGCCGACGGCATCCGCAGGACGCTGGACGTGATCCCGGCGACGCAGGTGCACATCTCTCCGGACTGCGGGTTGAAGACCCGGACGATCGAGGAGACGGTCGGCAAACTGCGGGCCATGGTGGACGCGGCGCGGCTCGTCCGGGATCAACTGGCCGGAGCGCCGGCACGCCAGGGCGTCGCCCGCACTCCGTAGGATCGATGGTCAAGGTCGAAGGCCGCCGGATCGTTCGCGCCCCCGTGCAGAAGGTGTTCCAACTCATCAGCCGCCTCGACGCCGCCCCGCGCGTCACCGGGTTGTGGCTCACGGCCGATCTCGTGGAGCGCAAACCGGCCGCGCTCACCATCCAGTACCGCGGGTACTTCGCCGGATTGCCGGTAGAATCGCTGCAGCGCGCGACGCTATATCCTCCGCACCGGATCGATTTCCGGCAGACGCGGGGAGGGCTGAAGACCTTCCGGGGGCAGTATCTGCTCAGTTCCGTGGAGGGCGACACCGAGGTCTCCCTCATCGTGGAGGCTGAGCCGGGGATCCCGTTCATCACCGAGCAGACCGCCCGGCTCGTGCTCCACTCGTTCATCGAGCGCAGTCTCGAGAAGGTGAAGCTCGTCGCCGAACGTGAGCTCCCGCGGGTCGTCCGCCGGGCCGGTGAGGCGTCCGGATCGAAGTCCGGTCCGCTCCCGACACTCGAACCGGAACCGTCCGAGCCGATCGAGGAGCCGGCCCCCGCGCCGGCGCAGGCGGTGGCTCCCGCCACCAATGGGCAGGCGCCGCCGGCGCCGCAGCCCAAGAAACGCCGGCGCCGCCGCCGGCGGCGCCGCCCCGGTGATCAGCGGAAAGGGCCTGGCGGCGAAACGGGATCCCAGCACTAGGCCGCCATGAAGCGCATGCCCACGCCGGTCGAGATGGGCTCCATCACCGACCGGGCCTTCACGATCATCTGGTCGGACGGTCATCGTTCGCAGTACACTTGGCGGAACCTCCGCGCCGGCTGTCCCTGTGCACGGTGCAAGGGCGAATGGAACTACCGGCCGGTCTCCCTGCGGGCCGAGGAATTTCCTGCTGACCTCCGGGCCGTCCGGCTCGACCGGGTCGGAGCCTATGCGCTTCGCTTCACGTGGATGGACGGGCACGACACCGGCATCTATCCATTCCCGCTCCTCCGCCATGAACTGTGCGAGTGCGGCGATGCCGCGCACGCGCGCTCGACAGAATAGCTCCTCCGCGTGCATGGCGTGGTGGAGGAGGTCACCCTGCGTGTGCTAGCATGACAGCAGAATACCTGATGAGGTGCACACGACGTGGCAGGCACGCGTGACGGAGTGACCCGCGAGCAGGTTCTGGCCGCACTGGCAGACGTCATCGACCCCGAACTCCACAAGAGCATCGTCGAGCTGGACATGGTGAAGGACGTCGCCGTCACCGACGGAGTCGTCCGCGTGGACGCGCTGCTGACGATCGGGGCCTGTCCGCTCCGCGAGACGATCGTCGACTCGATCCGCGCGAAGATCGGCGGGATTCGGGGCGTGACCGGCGTCACCGTGAATCTCGGTGTGATGAGCGCGGAGCAGCGCCAGACGCTGGTCGGAAGGCTCCGGGGAGACGGCACACCACAGCGCCCTTCGTCGTTCCTCGGACCGGAGTCGGCCACACGTGTCATCGCCGTGGCGAGCGGTAAAGGCGGCGTGGGGAAGTCCACCGTGACGGTGAATCTCGCCGCGGCGCTGGCCCGGGCCGGCTCGCAGGTCGGTGTGCTCGACGCGGACGTCTATGGATTCAGCATCCCCCGGATGCTCGGCGTGCACGGCCGCCCGACGATGATCGATCAGATGCTCATCCCGCTCGAGGTTGCCGGGATCCGCGTCATCTCTATCGGGTTCCTCCTGCCCAGCGAGGAGGAAGCCGTCATCTGGCGGGGTCCCCTCCTGCACAAGACCCTCACCACCTTCATCAATGAGGTGCACTGGGGACCGGACCTGGACTACCTTCTCATCGATCTCCCGCCCGGGACGGGCGATGTCTCGATCACGATCGCCCAGACGCTGCCCCAGAGCCACATGCTGCTCGTCACGACTCCACAGCTGGCCGCCTCGCAGGTCGCCCGCCGGGCGGCGCGGATGGCCGAGAAGGTGAACATGGAGGTTGTCGGGATCATCGAGAACATGGCCTACTTCCTTCCTGCCGTGGGCGCCGAGCCGGTGTACGTCTTCGGACGCGGCGGCGGCGCGGTGCTGGCCCGGGAGCTCGAAGTCCCGCTGCTGGGGGAGATTCCGCTGGACCAATCTGTGCGCGAGGGCGGCGATGAAGGGCGGCCCGTCGTCATCTCCCATCCAGATTCCGCCGCGGCAGCGGCGTTCCGGAAGGCGGCGGAGCGGTTGCGCGACGTGGTGCCAATGCAGGCGAGGCATGCGTAGTTCGCATGCCTCGTCCGGATCCATTCTTCCGGATGAGCGTGCAGTGAATGTCGGGAGGCAGGCTCCATGGCGACCGTAGCCCCTCAGATCTACCGGAATTTCATCAACGGCACATGGGTCGACTCCAAGGGCGGGCAGACGATGCCCTCGATCAACCCGGCGACGGGTGAGACGCTCGGCGTCGTGCCCAAGGCCGGCGTGGAGGACGTGACCGCGGCGATCGCCGCCGCGAAGGCGGCCTTCAACCCCTGGCGCAAAGTGCCGGCGCCGCGCCGTGCCGAGATTCTCTACCGCGCCGCGGAGGAGTTGGTCCGGCAGAAGGAAGACCTCGCCCGCCTCATGACCCAGGAGCTCGGCAAGGTCCTCCCTGAGGCCCGGGGGGACGTGCAGGAAGCCATCGACATGACGTACTTCATCGCCGGAGAGGGCCGCCGGCTGCACGGCTACACGACGGTGAGCGAGATGCCGACCAAGGCCGCCTACTGCATCCGCGTCCCGGTCGGCGTCGTCGGGGTGATCACGCCCTGGAACTTTCCGATGGCCATCCCCTCGTGGAAGATCATCCCCGCGCTCCTGTGCGGCAATACGGTGGTCTTCAAGCCGGCGACGTATACGCCGCTCGTGGGTATCCGCTTCGCCGAGATCCTCAACGAAGCCGGCCTCCCGCCGGGCGTCCTGAACATCATCACCGGCAGCGGCGGGACGGTTGGGGACGTCCTGGTGGAACACCCCGACGTGGCCATCATCTCGTTCACAGGCTCGACCTCGACCGGGTTGGCCATCGCGGAGAAGTGCGCGAGAGCGGGCAAGCGGGTCTCCCTGGAGATGGGCGGGAAGAACGCGGCGATCGTGATGGCCGACGCCGACCTCGACCTGGCCACGGATGCGCTCATCTGGAGCGCGTTCGGCACCTCGGGCCAGCGGTGCACGGCCTGCAGCCGGATCATCGTCCATGCCCCCGTCCGGGCTGAGCTCACCGAGCGGCTCATTGCTCGCACCAAGGCGCTGCGGTTGGGGGATGGACTCCTGCCGACTACCGATGTCGGTCCCGTGGTCAGCGAATCGCAGCTGGAGAGCATCCACGAGTACGTGGACATCGGGAGGCAAGAGGGGGCCCGGCTGCTCACCGGCGGAACGAAGGTGAGCGACGGCGCACTGGCCCGCGGCTCATTCTACGCTCCGACGATCTTCGACAACGTCACGCCGGGCATGCGCATCGAGCAGGAAGAAATCTTCGGCCCGGTGACCGATCTCATCGAGGCCAACAACTTCGACCAGGCCGTGCAGATCCTCAACGGGGTTGAGTACGGGCTCTCCGCCTCGATCTTCACGCGGGAGATCAACACGGCGATGCGAGCGATCGACGATATCTTCACGGGCATCGTCTATGTCAACCACGGCACGATCGGGGCGGAGGTCCACCTGCCGTTCGGCGGCACGAAGCAGACCGGAAACGGCCACCGCGAGGGGGGCATCCAGGCGCTCGACGTGTTCTCCGAGTGGAAGGCGGTGTACATCGACTACAGCGGGCGTCTGCAGCGGGCGCAGATCGACAAAGACTAGTTCCGGGACACGTTCGTGCCGGTGATCAGGTTTGAGGGATAAGGGAACGGGGATATCCGAACGGACATAAGGCAACAGGAAAGTGAGGACACGGACCCAAGGCACGAGTGGCACGTGATGAGAACAGGCTGTCTCGTCTTGATTGTGATGGGGCTGGCGCTGCCGCCCGCCGGTGTGGCGCAGGCCGCCGCCAAGACAGACTGGACGGCTCTGGCTGCGCAGTACACGCAGGTCCTCACGCGATATCCGGCCGACGTGCACACCCGGTACAACCTCGCCATGGTGTACGCGCACGAGGGTAGGGTGGTCGACGGGTGGCGAGAACTCCAAGCCGTGGAGCGTTACCTCGAGGGGAAACGCGAACCGTTCGGCATCCAGGTGATCCGGGAATCGCGGATGACCCTCGCCCGCTCTCCCGACGACATCCTGGCCCCGTACCGGTTGGCATTCGCGCTGTGGCTCCGGGGCCAGAAGTATGACGGCCAGCAGGAGTTCGAGCGGATCGTCGTCCTCGAGCCGAACCACTCCTGGTCGTTGGCCTACCTCGGCTACACGTACGCGGACGGGGGAAATCTCGACCGCGCGATCGCCCTGTGGGAACGGGGGAGCACCGCCGACCCCTCCAACTCGATCCTGCACTACGTCCTCGGCCTCGCCTACACCCGCAAAGGCCAGCTGCGGCGGGCCGCCTCGCATTTCGCCGCGGCCTACCGGGACCGCACGCTCTACGAGTACGTGAAGGGCCCGGGGAACAAGTAGGACGGATTCGTGCGCGCGTCCTTGCTGGTGCTGCTGATGCTGGCGGCGCTTGCGCCGGCCGGAACTCCGTCTCTTGCCGCCGCTCCGCCGGTCGAGCTGCGCGGGGATGAGGTCATGCTCCGGCAGCGTGACGGCGTGGTCGAGGCCCGGGGGCGGGTGCGCATCACGGCCGGCGCCGCGCGGATGGGGGCGGATCGGGCCGTGTACGCCCTCCGTAGCCGCCGCATCATCTTATCCGGGCATGTCACCGTCACGGCGCCGCAGGGCGACCTCGAGGCCGACTCCGCCAGGGCGGTTCTCAGCATCGGGAACGCGCTCGAGACCGTTGAGGCTTCGGGCCGCGTCACCCTCGAGACAGCCCAGCGCGTCGTCCGCGCCGAGCGCCTGACCTACGGCGTGGCGGGCGGCGCGGTGGCGGCGGACGGCGGCGTGGAAGTGTTCATCCCCCCTGATATCATCGGGCGCGGCCGGTCGCTGGTCATGAAGCGCGGCGAAGCGGCCACGCTGCTGGGACGGGCACGGATTCAGACCAAAGACGGGTACGTCGAGAGCGACCGGATGGACTTCGCGGAGCGCACGCAAGTCGCCTTCGCCCGGGGGAACGTTGTCGGCGTCTTCGAGGAGACCCGGATCACCTCTGCGGCGGCAACGTTCTACAATCTGGAGCGGCGCGCGGTGTTCCGCGACGGCGTGCGCGTGGTCCGTCCGGGCCGGACCCTTCAGGCTCAGGTGGTGACCATCCACCTCAAAGACCGGCGCATCGTCGCAGAGGGCGAGACCACGATTCGCCTCGAAGACGACCCCCAGCGGCCATGAACGCGATCGTCTATCTGAGCCACGGAGGACCGGAGGTTGTCCGGGCACAGGCGATGCCCGAACCGGAGGTACGGGCGAACGATGTCCTGATCCGCGTCCGCGCCGTCGCCCTCAACCACCTCGATCTGTGGATCCGCCGCGGGCTGCCGCGTCTGACTCTTGCGTTTCCTCACATCCCCGGAGCCGATGTGGCCGGTGTCGTCGCCCAGGTCGGCAGCGAGGTGACGACGGTTCGAGAGGGCGACGAGGTCATCGTCTCCCCGGGCCTGAGCTGCGGCGTGTGCGGAGAGTGCGTCGCGGGCCGGGATAATCTCTGCCCGCGCTACGCCATCCTCGGGGAGCACCGGCACGGCGGATACGCCGAATACGTCGCCGTCCCGGAGGCCAATTGTCTCCCGAAGCCGGCGCGGCTCTCCTTCGAAGACGCCGCGGCGGTGCCCCTCGTCTTCCTGACCGCGTGGAACATGCTGGTCGATCTGGCCCGCCTCCGGTTCGGGGAGACGGTGCTGATCTGGGGCGCGGGGAGCGGGGTCGGCAGCGCCGGGATCCAGATCGCGAAGCTCTACGACGCGCGGGTCATCGCCACGTCCGGGGCATCCTGGAAGCTCGAGCGGGCGAAGGCGCTCGGCGCCGACATCGTGATCAATCACCGGGAGCAAGACGTAGGCGAGGCCGTACGCCGCCTCACGGATCGCCGCGGTGTGGACGTGGTGTTCGATCACGTGGGGGCGCCCACATGGCAGACGTCGATCCGCGCGCTGAGCCGGGGTGGACGGCTGGTGACCTGCGGGGCGACCGGAGGCGCGGAGGCGGCCACGGACATCCGTTACATCTACGGGCGCAGGCTCTCGATCCACGGAGCCTGGATGGGAACGAAGGAGAACCTGAGGTCGGCGATGCGCCTCGTCGAGCAGGGCGCTCTGCGGCCGGTCGTGCACGAGGTCTTCCCGCTCGACGACGCGGTGCGGGCGCAGGAGCGCATGGAACGCTCCGAGCACTTCGGCAAGCTGGTCCTGCGCGTCTAGATCAGGAGTGCTCAGGCTCGGTGCCGACCCAGACTGCTCCGCCCTCCCAGACCTCCTTCTTCCAGATCGGCACGCGCTGTTTCAGGGTATCGATCGCGTATCTCCCGGCGGCGAAGGCGTCGGCGCGATGGGGCGCGGAGACGGCGATGGCGACGCTGATCTGACCGACACGGAGCGTGCCGACCCGGTGGACCATCGCCACGCGCAGCACTGGCCAGCGGGCGGCCGCCTCCGCGGCGACGGCGCGCATGTCCCGCAGGGCGAGCGTTTCGTAGGCCTCGTACTCGAGATGATGCACGGGGGTGCCCTCCCGGTTGTCGCGCACGGTGCCGAGGAAGAGGACGACGGCCCCGGCCTGGGGGTGGCGGACCCGGCCGACGACGTGGTCGATGGAGATCTCCTCGGAGGTGAGACTCGCGTGAACGTCCTCTTCCGCGCCGGAAGGAGGGCCGCCGGACGCGCCGCCGCTCACCGGGGGAACCAGGACGAGCTCGTCGTCGTCTCGTAGAGTGGTGTCGGGGCGCACGTATTCGTCATTGACGGCGAAGGCCGCCGGCGTGGGGAGCGCGTGCAATTCAGGGTACCGCGTGCGGAGCACCTCCCAGGCTTGGGCCACGGTGCTGTCGGGCGCGATGTCGAGACGCAGGGCACGGGCGCCGATGGCTTCGCGATATCCGGCGAACGCGCGGACGGAGATATGCACACCGCGATTGTACAGGGGAAAATCCAGGGTGTGAACGCTCGCCTCCTCGCCGTTCTCGCCGCGGCGCTCCTGCTCATCCCGGGCGCACCGGCCCGGGCCGCCGAGCTGATCTCGACCGATCAGGAGATCGCCATCGGCCGCCGGGCCGCCGCGCAGCTCGAGGCCCAGTTCGGCCTGATCGCGGATCCTGCGCGGGCCGAGACCGTGACGAGGATCGGCACACGTCTGGCCGCGATGTCGACCCGGCCGCAGCTGCCCTGGACGTTCCGCGTGCTGAACACCTCGCAGGTGAATGCCATCTCCCTGCCGGGAGGATTCATCTACGTGACCCGCGGGATGATGTCGTTTGTCCAGTCCCCGGACGAGCTTGCCTTCGTTGTCGGCCACGAAGTCGGGCACGTCGAGAAGCGGCATCACGTCGCGCTCATCCAGCGGGACTTCCTCTTCACGATCGTCGTGTCGCTCGTGCTCGGCCGCGATCCGGGGACGGCGCAGATCGCCGATCTCCTGGGCGCGCTGCTTCAGAGGGGGTTCAGCCGGGAAGCGGAGTTCGAGGCCGATACCGAGGGCGTGACCTTGACCCACCGCGCCGGGTTCAACGCCGCTTCCGGTCTGTCGTTCATGGAGCGGCTACGCACGGCGGAAGGCCGCGATCCGTCTCAGGTCGAGGTCCTCTTTCGCACCCACCCGGCGCTCGGCGACCGGATCGTCCGTGTGCGGGCACTGCTCCGCCGTCTCGGCTACCGCGTCGCCCTACAGAGGGGTGCCGCGTAGGGTTCGGTTCGAGAGGCGCGAACCCCGTTAGGCGTGACCCTGCGTATTCACGATCCGTACGCGGTTGCCGGAGAATACCGCAGGGCCCAGCTACACTGCCACACCACCGAGTCCGACGGCACCTTCCGCCCTGAAGAACTGCTGCGGATGTACAAGGCGGCCGGATACGCGTTCGTGTTCATCACCGACCACAACCGCGTGACGCGCTGCGACTCCCTGGACGATGAGACCTTCCTGGCCCTCCCCGGGAGCGAGGACACGGTCTCGAAGATGAGGCCGCTGGGACCGCACCTCCTCCGGATGTTCGCCACGGCGCCTGCGCGGGGCGCCGACCCGCAGCGCGTGATCGACGAGACGGTCGCCGCCGGGGGGATCTGCGGGCTGTGCCACCCGTCCTGGACGGGGAACCTGTGGACGGGTGCCTGGCCGGAGCGCGCCGTGGCGGCGCTCCGCGGCTACCACTTCATCGAGATCCGCAATCCGCACAGCCGCCCACAGGACGATACCGCCAGGTGGGAGGCCGCGTTACGCCGGTCCACAGCCCCGGTCTGGGGCGTGGCTGTTGATGACTGCCACACCCGCGCGCAGTTCAATCGTGGCTGGATCACCATACGGGTTCCGCGGATCAGCGCGACGGATCTCAAGCGCGCCCTGCAGGGGGGCGCGTTCTACGCGTCCACAGGGCCTGCCGCGGAGTTCGGGGTCGAGGGAACGACGATCACAGCCCGGTTCGAGGAGCCGCTCTCCATGCGATTCATCGACGCCCGCTCACAGGTCCGGATGGCTGTCGAGGGGACCGACGGAGGCTACGCGGTCCATGGGGACGAACAGTACATCCGCGTCGAGGCGTCCCGCGGAAGGTACGCGGTTTGGTCGCAGCCGTTTGTCATTGACGGGGACCGAAGCGCAGGTGTGGAGAGCGGCGCTTTCGGGCACCCGTGACAGGAAGCAGCGGAACTAGCGGATATCGGCTCCCCTCAGCAACCGCTGCTCCAACTCCGCCGCGATGGCGGGAACACCGCCGGGGGGCCCCATGCGGTCCTTGCCCACGGCACCTCGACGCGCCCGTTCGTCCGCATCGCGCAGGAGCCTGACGGTCAACTCCGCCGCCTCTTCCCAATCGGCGGCGGGGACGAGGGCTTCGCCCAGAAGCCGGTGCTGGAGGCGCAGGAACGTCTTCGTATACTGGATCGCACCGCGTGGAGCGAAAGCGACGACCGGCGCTCCCAGCGCCGCGGCCTGCTCATTCGCGGTTCCGGCGAGCCCGAGGACCACCGCGGCGCGGCGCAGCGCGCCTCCGAAGTCCCGCGTCATGTACACAGCCGCCGTCGGCATTCGCAGGAAGGTCTCGTCAACTGTCCAACCGGCGGCTGCGGCACTCCGGACGACCCCGGCGACCTCCAGCGATGGCGGGAGGGCTGCGACGAAGATCGCAGGTTCCACTTCAGCGATACGTCGGGCGACCCTGAGCAGCGCCATCATGTTGTGCACAGCGTCGGCCCGGCTGCCGGGGAGGAGCGTGACGACCGGCGCGCCTGGAGGCAGAGGGAGCAGTCCCGCAGCCTCGGGGATGACGTCTACCAGAGGATTTCCGGCGAACCGCGCGTTCACGCCGTCCCGGGAGAGGGCATCTGCGGTCCGCGCGTCGCGCGTAAACACCACCATCGCATGACGCCGCATGAGCGAGACCTCAAGACCGCGGTGCCGCTCGTTCGATTCCGACTTGGCGGTGGCGGCGAACACGATAGGCGCGCGGGTGCCCGCGGCCATCCACAGCGCGTACACGTCGCCCGCGACCACGACGAGCCGATCCCGTCCTGCCCGCGCCCGCAGCGCCGCCCGCTGGCCGCGCCAGAGCCCCAAGCCCCCGGCGCGGAGGTCTCGGACGACGGCGGCGGGCCCGGCCCTCAACGCGAATCCCCCGGACGGGAGGGTCCTCCGCGGCTCGAGCAGCGGGACAACTCCATACGCTTCGCCCAGCCCAACCAGTGGGAACGCCTGCACGGCCGCCCGTGCGCGGAGGAGCCCGGCGAGCGCCGCGCCGACGGCATCCTCTCCGCGACCGTTGCTGACGATGAGGATCGAGTGCACGCTGCCTCCTGCTACGACGCGTCTGCCACGACGAGGAGGTGGCGGATCGGGTCACGGTAGCGCGCGAGCCATCTGGGCGCGAACTCCTCGGTGTGCACGATACGCAGTGGAGCTCCGGCCACGAGTGTCCTCCACTCATGCGGTCGCAGCTGTCCCCACGCCGCCGCGACACCGTGGCCGCGGTTGAGGATCCAGTCGGTCCATCGCATTGCCAGCCGCTCGTGCACGCCCCGATAGGTGTCTTCGAGGATGACGAGGCGCCGCGCCACGCGGGCGGCCTCGCTCAGGGTCCCGCGGGCATCGCCGCTGTGATGGAGGACGAAGGCAAGGAGAGCGATGTCGAATGCGCGCGTCGGGAATGGGAGGTGCCGCCCATCGAACAACCGGAGCGCGATCGGCGAGCGGTTGTTGTCGATGACGTCAACGAGAGTGGCCCGGATCCCGTGGGTGATCGTCAGGGCCTGGGCGAGGAGACCGCTGCCGGCGCCGACGTCGAGCAGCGCCGCGCCGGGTGGGACCCACGGCCCGATCCAGGTGACGAGCCGCTGTTCGCGCGGCGCGATCGGCGTGTGTCCTTGCGGATCCATCCGCTACGGTGCCTCCGCGAGGGCCTCGAAGACGCCCGCGTAGTACGCTTCCCACAGCAGGTAGTTGTAGCACTCGTTGCACAGCCACAAGTGGTTTCCGTGTTCTGCCCAGGGCCGCAGGCGTCGGATCAGCGTCCCCACCGCACCGGTTCGATAGACGAGACGCTTGAGCGGTAGGACGGCCGCGTGGAGCTCCAACTGCAGACCCAACCACGTCGCTCGCCCGTGTTTCCCCCAGAAATAGACGGCGCCACGCCCGGCATAGTATTGGCGCCGGGCGGCCTGCTCGACCGACAACGGATGGTGATGCCGTCCGCGTGCCTCCGGCTCGAGGATGATCCGGCCGCCGCGCTGCTTGAAGCGCAGAGCAAACTCGATGTCCTCCCATCCGTAGCCGGCGAATCCCTCGTCGAACCCGCCCGTCGCGGTGAACCCCTCCCGGGATACCGAGAAGTTCCGCCCGGCTACGTGAAACGGAGCGAGATCGTCCCGGCGGCGAATCGTGAGATCGGGCATCATGTTGCTCGTCCGCATGAACGGCGTCGACAGCGTCGC
>DATDEG010000138.1:0-3589 GCA_036523465.1 bacterium | reverse complement strand
CCGCTCCATGTGGCCGCCGGACAGCGACCGGCTCAGGCGCAGCGCGGAGAACGTCAGTGAACGATTCTCACGGAATCCGTCCCTGTGAAGGCCACGCCGCTCACTGTCTGTCCCGTCAATGTTCCGGCGACGTCTCCCGCTTGAAGTCCGTCTCCTGCGTGAAGATGTGGCAGACAAGGTCGAGCAACCCATCGAAGTTCACGTCTTCGCCCGAGGCATTCGGGGGTCCGAGCGGTGCTGAACTGCCGAAATCTGCTCGGGTATTGAAGTGGCGCGCCCGGAGCGACTTGAACGCTCGACCTTTGGCTCCGCAGGCCAACGCTCTATCCACTGAGCTACGGGCGCCCGCTCACCGATTATAGCATGCCACCCTTGGAGGTCGCGCCAGGATTGAGCGCCGCCCGGCGCGATTACGAGATACTCAACGCGGCGTGACAAAGTGCAGCGCGAACAGATGACCCTCGTAGGCGACAGGTACTAGGATGACCCGGGTGTCCACAGTGGCCCCGGACTTCGTCTGCCAGGTCACGTCGATCGCCGAGCCGATGAACCGTTCCATCGCCTCCTGATAAGCGGACACGAGCGCCCGGCGGCTCTTCGAGGCCACGAACACCATCGGAAAGGGCGCATCGACCGCCGCCCAGGCCTTCGGCGACTCAAGTCCGAGGAGGTCGGAGAACCGCTTGTTGCATGCCTTGTGAACGTCGTCTAGGTAAAGGTACATCGCCTGCTCGGAGTGCTCGAAGATCTCCTTCATCTGCTTGTACAACCCGCTGACCAGCGCCTCATGACTGTGCTCGTGCATTCAGAACCTCCGCTCCGCAAAGTGTGCCCTACCCTTCCGCGTGGCCGTCGTGACTCCTCTGCCGACGGGGCACTTGGAGCGTGGTGGCAGGGCTCCGGAACCCCAGGGCAAAGTCTCCTCTTGACCTCCCGTGACGACGCTGCCGGCAGGAACCGTCACGTTCCTCTTCACCGACATCGAGGGATCCACACGGCTCCTTCATGTGCTGGGCGGAGAGAACTACGCGCTGGCCTTGGCCGACCATCGCCGGCTCCTGCGTGAGGCATTTACAGATGCCGGTGGACGCGAGGTCGACACCCAGGGGGACGCGTTCTTCGTTGCCTTCGCACGGGCCAGGGATGCCGTGGTGGCGGCAGTCGCCGCCCAGCGCGCCGTCCTCCGCCACCCCTGGTCACAAGAGGTGGAGCTCCGCGTCAGGATGGGTCTGCATACAGGCGAACCGGTTCGCAGCGACGAGGGCTACGTGGGGATCGACGTCCATCGGGCGGCCCGGATCGCCGCGACGGCGTGGGGAGGGCAGATCCTCGTCTCCCAGGCGACGCGCGAGCTCATCTCCGATGACTTGCCCGACGGGGTGCACCTTCGCTACCTAGGAGAGCACCGTCTGAAGGACCTCACCGCTCCTCAGCGTCTCTACCAGATCACCGCGAACGGCCTGCTCGACGGGTTCCCTGCGCCGAGATCCCTCAACGCGCTGCCGAACAATCTGCCTGTGCAGTTGACCACGTTGGTCGGACGGGACAAGGAGTTGGCTGAGATCGAGCGGCTGCTGGAGAGTCCGGATTGCCGGATGCTCACACTGATCGGCCCTGGCGGCGTCGGCAAGACCCGCTTGGCCCTCCATGCCGCGGCACGCCGGATCGAGCGGCACGCCGAAGGAGTCTTCTTCGTCCCGCTGGCAGCGGTCGGGGCGCCGGAGTTCGTCGTCCCCACGCTCGCCGCCACACTCCAGTTCCCAATCGATACGAACGTAAGCGACAAAGACCCGAAGACTCAACTCCTCGACTTCCTGGGCGGCAGGTCCATGCTGCTTGTCATGGACAACTTCGAGCATCTGGTCGACGCCGCGCCGCTGCTGGACGAAGTCCTCCTCCGTGCCACCGAGATCAAGCTCATCGTGACGTCGCGTGAGCGGTTGAACCTCCGCGGCGAGTGGACCTTCGACGTCCCCGGGCTGACGTATCCGCGGAACGGAAACGGCGGGCGGTTGGAAGATTACGGGGCCGTGTCGCTGTTCGTCGAGCGAGCCCGCCAGGTCGATCCCGGATTCCCCGTGACCGACGAGAACCGTCGCCAGGTCACACGGATCTGCCGGCTGGTCGAAGGCATGCCGCTGGGCATTGAGCTGGCGGCGGCTTGGACGCCGACACTGTCCTGCAGGGAAATCGCGGAAGAGATCGAGCGCAACACGGACTTCCTGGCCACATCCATGCGGGGCGTCCCGGACAGGCACCGCAGCCTGCGCGCAGCCTTCGAGCAGTCCTGGCGACTGCTCTCCGACCCGCAGCGGGCCGGCCTCGCCAGACTATCCGTGTTCCGGGGCGGCTTCAGCCGCGAGGCCGCCGCCGCTGTCGCCGGCCTCGACCTCCCCACTCTTGCCGAGCTGGTGAACAAATCGCTCGTCCGGCGCACGGTTCTCGGCCGGTACGAGATCCACGAACTCCTCCGGCAGTACGCCGCGGAGAAACTGGGCGCGCTCGCCGAGGAGCAGGTGGCTGTGCGGGCGCGGCACTCCGGATACTTCGCCAAGTGGTTGGCCGCCCGCAGCGAGGCCGTCCGGGGGCCGGAGATGAAGGAAGTCCGCGATGAGATCCGGGTGGAGTCTGGCAACGTGGGAGCGGCGGTACTGTGGGAGGCCGTGCACGGAGAGGAAAGGGAGCTACGAGAGACCCTTCGGGCCCTCAACTTCTTCTATGGGGTCCAAGGGTGGCACGAAGGGGTCGACGCTTTCAGGCGCATCGCCGAGACGCTGCAGCGCACGCGCGAGCCCGAGACGGATCCTGGCGGGACGAGCGCAGGGCGGCGGCTGGCGAGTGTTCAAGCGTACCTGGCCTTCTGGACGAGTGCAACGGGCGACGCGGCGGAGTCGGGTCGCATCGTCGAGCAGTGCCTGCCGGTGCTGCGCCGTCTGGGATTTCAGCGGGAGGTCGCTGCGTGCCTGACCGTTCTGGGAGTGAACGCGTCGAACGAGGGCGATTTCGCCGGATCGGTCAAGTTTCTCGAAGAGGGAGCCGCGATCCCTGAGGCCGCGCCGGACTTCAGTCAGTGGATTGACATCTGGCTGGGATGGGATCACTTTGAGCTCGGCAATTACACCGAGGCGGAGAGGCACTATCAGGCCGCCTGCGACCGGGCCAGCACGCGGGGAGATAGACTCGGGCTGGCCTTCGCCCTCAGTAAGTGGGCCATGGTGGCAGACGCGTTGAAAGACTATGAGCGCGGGATGAGGATGCATCAAGATGCGCTGGACATATTCGTCGATCTAGAGAACAAAGCCGGTCAAGCATACTGCCTGACCCGGTTGAGCTTCACGGCCTGGGGATTGGGCCGATACGAGGAAGCAGCACGGCTGGGCCGCGCGGGCTATGAGGCGTTCGGATCGCTGGGGCACCCCTGGGGTCTGATCCGGTCCCTGTGCGTGATCGGCTTCGCCGATCTGGCGCTTGGTCAGATGGAGCAGGCGCGGGTCTCGTTTACCGACGCGCTCGGGCGGGCCATGCAGCACCATCAGGTGTCCAACGCCCTCTACGCATTGATCGGTCTGGCCAGCGTGATGACCAGGGA
>DATDEG010000137.1:0-2298 GCA_036523465.1 bacterium | reverse complement strand
GCTGGTCCTCGGGAAGGACGCCCTCGAGCCGCTGCTGCCCAACTACCGGCGGCGCGTGGCGGTGGATGGCTTCCACCGGGGAGGGTTTGAAGGTCGCAACATCGACCTGGGGAATATCCAGTGCCTCGAGGATGAACCGGCTGGGCTTGCGCGGTCTGACGCCGCCGTAATCCCGGGCGCTGGTGAGGTAGAGCTCCCGCTGCGCTCGTGTCATCCCTACGTAGAAGAGCCGGCGCTCCTCTTGCAGATGGAAATCACCGACCGGGAGGATGTCCTTGATAAGCGGATCGGGCAGCGGGATGGTCTCCCCACGGTTCCGCGTCGGGAAGCGGTCCGTGACCGCGCTGACGAGGAAGACGACCGGGAACTCGAGTCCCTTCGCCTTGTGAACGGTCAGGACGCTCACGGCGTCTTGATCGAACGTCGCCTCCGCGACCGCCGGGTCATCCCCCGCCTGGATGAGGTCGTCCATGTGTGTGACGAACTCCGGCACTCGGTCGTAGGCGGCAATCTCACCGTACCGGGCCACGAGGTCGAAGAACTTGGCCAGATTGGCGACGCGGATCTCATCCTCGGGGATCCCAGAGGTCGCCAGCCGGCGGATGTACCCGGTCCGCGCCACCAGGTACTCATAGAGCACGCGGCCCGTGGCGTGGTCCTTCATGAGCGCCCGCATCTCCTCGAGGTCCTCGAGCAGCTTGACGATCCCGGCCCGGCTTTCCGGTGAGAGTTCCTGGGCGAGATCGGCGAAGCCCTCGAGGTGCAGGTGGCGGAAGACGTGCTCGAGGGTCCGGTTCTTGCGATCGGCGTAGCTCAGCGCCTTGGCCAGATCGGTGGCGGCAATGAGGTAGAGCGAAGAGACGCCGAGATAGTAGAGGCTCAGGTTGTCACCCGGGCGGGCCAGAGATCGGAGGAAGGCGAGGGCGAGACGGATCTCCTCGCGGTTGTAGAGTCCACGGCTGCCCGTGAACCGGTGCGGGATGGCCTTCATGTTGAGGGCCCGCAGGAACGGATCGGCGTCGGCGTTGCTCCTGACGAGAATGGCGAAATCGCGGTAGGCACAGCCGCCGGACGTGACCTTCTCGAGGATCCGAGACGCGACCCAGTCGGCCTCGCTGGTCAGCGTGTCGAGATGGACGTGCTCCGGCGCCGGGCCGGGCGGTTGGACGCTCTCCAGCCGCTTGTCCAAGCCCGTCTTCACCTCCAGGCGGTCGGGGTTATTGTGGCGGATGAGGCGATAGGCGGCGTCGAGCGTCGCCTGAGACGAACGGTAGTTGCGCGTGAGCACCAGTCGGCGCGAGTCTGGGTAGACGTCGATGAAGCCCAAGATGTTGCTGATCGCCGCACCGCGGAACTTGTATATTGATTGGTCGTCATCGCCGACGACGGTGATGTTGGGCTGGGGTTCACGGGACGCGAGCAGCTGCACGAGCTTGAACTGGGCGTAGTTCGTGTCTTGGAACTCGTCGACCAGGATGTACCTGAACCGGTCCTGGTACTCCCGCAGGGTCAACGGATGCTCACGGAGGAGCCGGAGTGAGAGGATGATGAGGTCTCCGAAGTCCACGAGCCCGTTGGCCGCCAGGAGTTCTTGATACCGCGCGTAAGTCAGCGCGATCTCGCGCTGGCGCCGGGCGTGCTCCCCCAGCTCGGCATCGGCCGGGTCGGCCTCGGCCCGGCGGACGACCTCGTCGGCAAAGCGGAGGTACTCTCCGGGCGCGATGTCTTCGTCCTTGGCCCGGCTGATGAGCGCAAGCATCGCCTCGACATAACGCGTGGGATCCCCAAGCGGCCGGTAGTAGTCGAGCGGAAACTCAAAGAGGTGCTCACGGAGGAAGACAACCTGCTCGGCCTTCGTCAGGATGCGGAAGTCCGGCTGCAACCCAAGGTCGAGGGCATGATCCCGCAGCACCCGGTCGCCGAAGGCGTGGAACGTGCTGATCCAAACGTCGGTGTAGCCGTACGGGACGAGCAGATCGACGCGCTCTTCCATCTCCGCGGCCGCCTTGTCCGTGAACGTCAGCGCAAGGATCTCAGACGGCCGGGCCCGCTTGGTGGCGATGAGCCAGGCGATCCGCCGGGTGATGACGGCCGTCTTCCCGGTGCCGGCGCCAGCGACGAGCAGCAGGGGGCCATGCTCGTGCGTGACGCCTTCCCGTTGCCGGTCGTTCAAGCCCTCGAGGATGGGAGCACCGAGGTCCGTGTCGGTGTCACGACCGCGGGGGGTCTCGACGGCCATCTCCAACGTCAGTTGACCACCGCCGTCACCTTGTGTGCGCCGCATATGTTCGGCCATCA
>DATDEG010000136.1:0-12509 GCA_036523465.1 bacterium | reverse complement strand
CGGTTGACCCGATCTTCACCCTTCGTCTGGAATACTGGCCTTACATCGTGGCGACATTTGCGACCATCCTGAGCTTTTGGTCCCGGACGCTGCTGCATATCCTTTCCTTCGTGACGTGGCCGCCGGAGTTCGGCAGGTCGTTCGCGTACTTCCTGGCAGCATTCCTGGAGGGCCTGGCCGCACAACAGGTCACCCATCCTCAAGGGTATTTCGTGGTGGCTACCATCTACGGTGCGGCGGGATGGTTCATCTACTGGCTCGATCTGCGCTTCGTCCAGCGGCACCTGCCTCGGGGGGAGAGTGCGGCAGGTGATGAGTTGCTGGACGACATCGTCCGCGATCAAAAAGACAACATCCGTGTCTATATGCCGTTCTTCACCGTCCTCATGGGCACGTCGGCCGTCCTCATCGGCCTCCGGCCTGACGTATTCATTGCCGGACACTGGCATGTACTGCCTGGGTTGCTGCTCGCCTCAGCCGGCGTCGCATACACATTCCAGGGATTGCCGCTGCTGACCCGACGGAGCCGCCTCATCCTCGGCAAGAGCATGCACTCTCCGGTACGGTGAACGCGTCCGCCGGCGTGAACCCCGACCGGCCAGGACCGTCTAGCCGGTCCCCTTTGAAGGGAAGGTCTGTCCAGAAGGGAGGGTGAGCATGAAAGGGATCGCAGCGGTCGTCATGATGCTGGCCCTGATTCTCGCGCTAGCCGCCGGCGTTGAAGCCGGACCAGGCAAAGGATATCAGGGGAAACCCGCCAAGGTGAAGATCCACGCGAGCGGAGAGGCGTTCTGTCCCACGTCCGTCCTGAGCGTCGGGGGCATCGTCATCAGATCGGGGCGATGCTACATGGTCTACGCGCTGCGTGACACTCGTGGTACGTTCCTGGCGTTCGCCGACCCCGGCGCCCGCATCCCGCCCGGGCAGATTGTCCGGCTCGGTACACCCGCCGGCGCCAAGGTCAAAGGCCGCATCTTCTATCTCGTCCCAATCCGGCCGTCTGTCGTGATCGTGCCGATGAACTCGATCATGCTCGTGGGGTTCCGCACTGAGGACTACGGACCCCGGTTGACCTTCACACTCGTGGGGGTCCCGGCACCCAACGTGGCCGTGACGTTCGAGGCGGCGCAGCCCCGTTATTGACGGCTGGACGACAGCCTGCCTGCTGCCCTACGGAGAGGCGGGGGGACGCACGCGCGGCGTCCCCCCGCGCACATCCCCCGCCGCGGACATGGCCTCGAGCAGCTTCGCCGGCGTGATCGGAAGCTCGGTCAACCGCACTCCGGTCGCGGCGGCGATGGCGTTGGCCAGCGCGGCGCCGCCGGGGATGACGGGAGGTTCACCGACCCCCTTGGCCCCAAACGGCCCGAAATCCGACGCCACCTGAACCATCACCACCTCCATCGGCGGCACGTCGGGTGCCTTCGGGATGGGATACTCGCTGAATCCCCAGGTGAGCAGCGTGCCCTGCTCGTCGTAGGTCATCGACTCGAGTAATCCCCAGCCGATCCCCTGCACCGCGCCGCCGCGCATCTGCCCCTCCACTCCGGCCGGGTTGATGGGGAATCCGACGTCCTGGATGACCACCATGTCCAGGGGGCGGATGGTTCCCGTCTCCCGATCTACCTGGACCTTCGTGAGGTGCGCGGCGAATCCGGGGGACGGTTTCGGCGAGGCGATCGATCCGGTCCCATAGACGGGCGCGTATTTGGCCCCGAAGCTCATGCTCTTGCGCGCTACCTCGGCGAGGGCGATGGACTTCTGCGGCGTCCCCCGGACGCGCACACTCCCCTCGGCGATCTCGAGATCGTCTGCCCGGGCTTCGAGCTCGGTTGCGGCGATGGAGAGGATCTGCTGCCGCGCATCCTCGGCCGCCGCCTTCACCGCCAGTCCTACCGTGTAGGTGATCTTGCTCCCGCCTGTCGCTCCGGCGTACGGCGCCTGATCCGTGTCCGTCGTGACGACGCGGACCTGCTCCGGAGTGACCCCGATCACTTCGGCGGCGATGAGCGCCATCGTCGTCGCGGTGCCGGTGACGTCCACCATACCGAGCACGACCTGGAACGTGCCGTCGGTATTGGCGCGCACGCATGCTGAAGCCGATTCGACTCCGCCCGGCCATCCGCCGACGGCAACGCCGTATCCGATGCCATCGCGGTGCTCCTGCTCACGATACTTCGGGTGGTCGCGCAGAGCCTCGAGGACCTGGCGAAGCCCCATCTTGGCCCACGGCCGCCCGCTCGGCTGCGGGTCTCCGAGCGCGGAACAATTCCGGAGGCGGAACTCCACGGGATCAATGCCGAGGCGGTCGGCCATGGCGCTCATCTGAGACTCGATCGCAAACGAGGCCTGCGGAGCGCCGGGGGCGCGGTATGCGCCGTTCGGCGGCTTGTGCGTGAGCACCTCGATGGACTCGATCTGCAGGTTCGGCGTCCGGTAGTATCCACCGAGCAGCGTCGAAGCAATCCCCGCCGGCGCGCCGGGTTCCGCGCCCGAATCGAAGATGATCCGCCCGGCCAGAGCGGTCAGAGTTCCATCCCGTTTCGCCCCGGTCCGCAGCCAGATTTCGGACTCCGGTCCCGGGTTGCTCATCAGAAAGTCGTCGCGGCGCGAGAGGACGAGCCGGACGGGGCGCTTCATCACCAAAGCCAGCGCGGCCACGAGCGGCTCGAGGAGCGCGAACTTCCCACCGAATGCTCCGCCGACCGTCATCGCCACGACCTTGACCTGCTGCTCCGGATAGCCCAGGGCGCGGGCGACGTGCGTCCGTACGTAGAACAGCGCCTGCGTGCTCGTGTACACGGTGACGCCGCCGGTCACCGGATCGATGGTGGCCACGGTCGAATGCGGTTCCATGTAAGCCTGATGGATCCGCCCCGTCCGGTACGTGTGCTCGAGGATCAGATCCGCCTCGCGGAAGCCGGCCTCGACGTCGCCGCGGGCAAACTTCAACTGCGTGGCGACATTGCGCGGCTTCTTGTCTTTCGACTCGTTCACCTCGACGCTCGCATGCGCGCCGGCTTCGTCATCTTCTTTCATGTCGCGGGCGACGAGGGGGGCGTCGGGCCGCATCGCCGCATGCGGGTCGAGGACGGCCGGGAGGATCTCGTACTCGATCTCCGCGGCCAGCCGCTCGACCGCGTCTCCGGCCGCGCCTTCGGATTCCGCGAGCACCACAGCCACGGGCTGGCCAGTATAAACGGCCATCCCGTCTTCGGCAAGCAGTTCGCTCTGCACCGGCCCGGGCAGGTCCTCCTCGGTCACGACGGCGCGTACACCGGGGACGTCCAGCGCTACGTCTTTGGGCAGCCGGGTCACCCGCGCGTGCGGATGCGGGCAGAGGACGAGCCGGGCGTGGAGCATCCCCGGAAGCTGCAGGTCTTCCGTGTATCGTGCCGCGCCGGTGACCTTCTCCAGCCCCTCGATCCGTTTCGTCGGGGTCCCGATTACCGGCATGATCTATCTCCCATCCGCGGGCATTATGCGGGGGCCGTCCCGCCAAAACCGATCTCATATGTTTCGAAGACTCTGCTATACAGATCGAGCGCGTACCGGTCCGTCATTCCCGAGATGTAGTCGCAGGTCACACGATACGGATCGGCGAACTCGAGCCGCTCTTGGACGACGCGGGGGAGTAACCGAGGCTCCTTCACGTACACGTCGAACAGCGCCCGGACGATCCGGCGCGCCTTCTGCTCCATGAGGAGCTTCTCCGGATGATAGTAAACGACGTCGCGCAGGTAGAAGGCCAGCTGTCGTAACTGGCGCTCGCGCAGATCGCTGAGGCGCATCAGGCGCGGCGCGTGGAGCGCGTCATCCGCGGAGTGCGGCGCAGCTTCGCCGAGCGCGGCCTCACTGGTCCGGATGACATCCTCGACGAGACGGCCGATCATCCACCGGATGGCCTCGCGCACGCGCACCTCCGGGCGTTGCCGGGACATCCTGGGTAGGAAGCGACCCGAGACTTCCCCGCGCTTCTCTTCGAGGGTGAGCTCGACTTGCTGCTCAGCGGCGTCGCGGCTGGCCATGAGCCGGTCGGCGTACCCCGCGGCCTCGAGCCAGAGCTCGATCCCCTGCACGCGCAGGTTCTCCTCGTCGGCCAGGCCGATGCGCAGCGCGTCATCCAGATCGTGGGTGCTGTAGCCGATCATGTCGGCGAGATCGACGACCTGCCCCTCGAGCGATCCGAGCGACACCGCGGCGAACTCGGCCGGGACCTGGGGCACATCGTAGATGGTGGCGTGCGTGGCGACCCCCTGGCGTACATGCCAGGAGAGGTTCAAACCTGGGTACATCGCGTAGCGCACCTCGAGCTCGTCGAGCACGCGCAGCGACTGGAGGTTGTGCTCGAAGCCGCCGTGATCGTGCATCAGCGCGTGGAGCTCCTGTTCGCCGGCATGGCCGAAGGGTGGATGGCCGACGTCGTGGGCCAGCGCCACCGCCTCGACGAGATCGACGTTCAACCCCAGTGCCGCGGCGATACTCCGGGCGATCTGGCTGACCTCCAGCGTATGCGTCAGCCGCGTGCGGTAGAAGTCGCCTTCCGTGACGACGAACACCTGCGTCTTATGCTGGAGCCGGCGGAATGCGCCGGAGTGGAGGACCCGGTCACGGTCGCGCTGGAACTCGGTGCGATACTGATCCGGAGTTTCGTGATACCGCCGCCGCGTCGCCGCGCTGCGCACGGCATACGGCGCCAGGGTCTGCGTCTCGAGCGCCTCGCGCGAGGCGCGATCAGTCAGCATGCCGCGGGCAGATTTCCGTTCACGGGAGGCCTTCTCCTGTCGTGTGGTATACTGAGGGCACACGATCGGATTCATGGCGCGCGAGACGTTCACGGAAATCGAGATCCGTCTCTTCGACGAGCCCGGCAAACTCATCGTGCGGGGACGATCCACCAAGGCTGTGGTCGCCGCCCTCCTCCGAGGCGCGCCCGCGCACGGCTCCTGGCTGAGGCAAGTGGCCCGCTGGGTGGAAGATCTCATCGAGGACGGCTGGCAGTATCGTGGATACACCGGCGAGCGGTTGTTGTTCCGCGCCACGAAGACGATCGACCACGATGAGACCGAAGCCTACCTCCAGCGCCGCTTCGGGCGCGACGCGCTCACGCGTGTGAACGTCCGCCGCCGAACCGAAGAGACGAACGGTCCGAAGCCCCCGAAGATGCCCAAGAGCGACGATGAGTTGACCCGCGAGCTCCGGCGCCTCATCGCGCCGGAAGCTCATCAGTCCGAGCTCTATCTCGGGCACCCCACCGAAGAGCTGAGCGAGCTGCTCCTGGACATGAGCTTCCTCTCCCAGGAAGCGCTCGAGGACCCGGAGATCGCCTCGGTCATCGATGAACTGCGCGATGAGCACGAACGGGACGCGCAGTACCGGGACCTCCACTCCCGGTACCTAACGTTGATGGAGCGCACCGGCCCCAGCGATCCGGCATCCGAAGAGGCCTACTGGGATCTCTTCAGTTACATGTCGCGCAAGTTGAGCCGGCTCGTACCTGCGCTGCGCGCGTTTCTCGAACGGCGCGGCTTCAGCGATCTCTGTGAGCACGAGGCGACCGCGTTCCTCACCGCCGCGTTGTCCCAGGCCCTGGCCATCGTTGAAGATCGGGACGACGAGTAGAGTTCTCGCCGTCCTCCTTGCCGCATCAGCCACAGCCGCGGGAGCGGCATTCCTGCGGACGGATCCACCCACATTCGGCCCCAACCAGGTCCTCAGCCGGCTGCCCCCGGGGACGTCCGTCCACAGCCTCCTCCGCGCGGATCTCGACGGACGGGGGCCCGCGGCGGAGGTCGCCGCGGTCGTGCGGATCCCGGCGTTTCCCGGCGCGCAAGAGTTCATCTACACCGCCCTGATCTTCCGATACGACCGGCTGCGTCGGGAATTCGTCGAGGTATATAGGGCGGCGACACCCGGGCGGGTGCCCTTCTCGGTGGACGCGGTCCGCCTGCCTTCCGGTCGGGACGTCGTCGTCTTCTCCGGCCTCAACGACGAAGGCACGCGCGCGGCAGAGGTCGTCCGGCTGGAGCGGGGGGGCGGGAGCCGCCTTTCCGAGACCGAAGCCCGCGGGATCTTGGGTGACATCCCGCAGCCGGTACCGGCCGTGACCTGGCGGTATGCTGTCCGGAACGGCGCGGTCGTCGCGCGCACGGCCATGGTCCGGCTCAGCATCAGACAGACACTGCGCGTCCAGGCGAGCGGCGGCGGGCCGGCCAGCGTCGTGCTGCCGGATCCGCGGATGGACGTGGTGGAAAACGGATTCCGGGCGCGCGAGCCGGGACGCTACCGGATCCGCGTGGTCACCGGACTGCTCCCCGTCGAGGAGGCGTACAGCCTCATCGTCGCCGTCGAGCCGGCTCCCTAATCGGCCGGTCCGTATTGGCGGACGAGCTCGGAGACGACAACCTGCAGGGCCGCCGCCACCGGAACGGCGAGGAGCGCCCCCACCGCACCCAGTAACTTCGCGCCGACGATGAGAGCGATGATCGTGAGCAGCGGGGAGAGCCCCACCGCGTACCGCATCACGCGCGGGACTACGAAGTTCGACTCCGCCTGCTGGATAAAGGCGTACCAGGCGATGACGAAGATGAGTTTCCACGTCGGTTGGAAGAGGGCCAGGAACACGGCCGGGATGGCGCCGATGATGGGGCCGACCATGGGGATCAGCTCGGTGGTTCCGGCGAAGATGGCCAGGAGCAATGGAAACGGCAGGCCGATGATGGTCACCCCAACGCCCGCGGCCGCGCCGATGATGAACCCGAGCAGCAACTGCCCTCTGACCCAGCCCCCGAACTTCGCGCCGACCCGCTCCAGGACGTTCGCGATATCTTCCCGCCTCCTCCGCGGGAAGAGGGCAAGAAAGTTGGTCTTCACCTTCGGCCCCTCGACCAACATGTAAAACGCGAGGAACACAACCGTGACCACCGTGGCCAACCCGCCGAAGACCCTCAGGGCCACGCCCGCCGCCGGCGCAAAGTAATTGCCCAGCCGGTCGAGTTCGTTAGGGAGCCTCCGCACCAGGTCGCCGAAGTCCGGCAGCCACGAGTAACGCGCCTTCCACTCCTGCACCGCCGCCTGGAGGCGCTGCAGGTGGCCGGGGAGATTCTCCAGGAATCCCTGGGCCTCGATGACGACCGGTGTGACGACGGCGGCGGTCATCGCCGTGATCACGACAAAGACGAGCAAGAAGATGAAGAAGATCGCCCAGGTGCGCGAGAGACGCCCGCCCTGGCGACCCCAGCGGACTTCCTCCAACCTGCTGGCCAGAGGCGCGACCCCCGTGGCCAGGATCGCGGCGATGAGGACCCCGATGAGGACGTCGACGACGTGGGTGAGCAGCCGGGCCAGTCCGATGATGGCAAGGGCCGTGGTGACGACAACGGCTGTGCGGACGACGAGATCGGTGCGGGGATTCACGACCTAGGCTCTTCTGGTGCGGCCGGAAGGGGTCCTCCGAGGGACAGGCCGGTGTTGCCCGCGGACACGTCTCTGCACCGCCTCACCCGTGAGCTCGCGCAGCGCGTCCGAGGCGATCCACCGCGCCGAGCGCGAATCCCGCCTCTGCAGATCTCGGGCGACGGCGATGGCCCGCCGGTTCAGCGCGGCATTCCGCTTGCCGATGTTGCGCAGCGCCCAGTTGACCGCCTTCCGCACGTAGTTGCGCTCGTCGTCCGCCGCCCTGACGATGAGTTTCAAGAAGGGCTCAAACGTCGCGTCGGGCGCCGTCTTGCCATGCCAGGCCAGCTCCGAGATCATGGCAAAGGCGGCGCGCTTCACGAACTCCTCATCGCGCCGTGCCCACTCACGGATCTTGCGTCCGGCGAACGGCGTGCGGACAAAGACTTCGGTGACCTGATCACAGACATCCCACGAATCGAAATCACGGACCCAGCGCTCCATCTGCGCCTCGGTCATCTTCCCCGGATCCTCGATGAACCCGGCGAGGATGCGGGCCTCGTGGAGCTCCGTCGCCCAGAGTCGCCGGGCCAGGTGGTGGTCGATGCCGATCTCGCGGGCCAGCGGCCGGAGATCGTAGATGGAGATCCCGAGGGTTCCTTTGGTGGCGATCCCGAAGCGCGCCATGCCGGCGACGTTACGCGCGTTGCCCATGCGCCTGAGCCTGGTGACGATCTCGGTCACAGTCATACTGGGAGGTTCACCGGCTTGGAAAGATCGCCTGCGCAAGGAGTCGCCGCGCACGGGTGGGGAATCCTCATGGACGTGGCCGTCCTGCCCGTCCTCCTCCAGCAGCCGCATCCCGGCTCGATTCCCGGAATCAGCGACACCACGGCGATCGTCGCCGGCGCGCTGCTGACGCTCGCGGTCATCTACGCCATCGTCGCCTCACACCTGCGCAAGCCGGATGGAGACCGTCCTTCCTAACAGCACTGCCGGGGATTGATACTACATCGATGAGCGCCCAAAAGGCCGTTTCGGGGTCGAGTTCGCCGAATGGACACATCGAGGGGGGACGCACGCGCGGCGTCCCCCCTCGAACCCCCCTACGCGAGCATAGATCAGCGGAACGATCGCCAGATGATCAGCGCGATGGGCACGGCTCCGACGACGAGGATTACCGGGAACACCGATCGTGCCAGGCGGATCGGCAGGAACAGCCCGAGCAGACCCTTCTCATCCCCGTACTTGCGCTGCCAGGACGACAACGGGCAGACGCCCCCCGATGCGGCGAAGACGACGGTCTCGCCGACGAGCGCGACCGTGGCCCCCCAGACCGTGGTGGTGATCTGCGTGACCGTGAAGACGACGTAGTACAGGTAGATGAGGCAGACGGCAAAGAAGGACCCCAGGGCAAGGTGGAAGGTCCGCAGGATGTAGACGATCGGCGGATACGCCCGAAACAGCCTCACCCTGCGCATGGCCTCGGAAGACAGATCAGTGGTCACAGGAATATTCTACCAGTAGTGCCACCGGTCGGCCAAGGACTCGGCCGCGGAGGGAGACGAATATGGGGAGAGTCCAGCGCGGTCGGACCGTGACCCGTGAGAGGTGCTGCTGAGGTGAATGCTCGGGCGTTCGAAGTAGGCGACGCGATCCGTTTCGGATGGGCGACGGCGAAGGCGCATCTCAATCTTGTCGTCGTGCTCACTCTCGTCACCCTGCTGGCCGGAGGGCTGCCTTCGGCCATCGCCGAGGGGGTGGTCCGCGGGAGCCCCGGTCTCGCCGCTCTGTTCCGGATCGCCGGGACGATCATCTCGCTCATCGTCAGCATCGGCGCCACCCGGGTCTCCCTGCGCCTCCACGACGGAGGTACGGCGACCGTCGGCGACCTCTTCGCCGTCGACGGCCCCCTGCTCTGGCGGTACTTCCTAGCGTCGCTTCTCTACTGGGTTGTCGTGGCCGTCGGGCTGGTGTTGCTGGTCATCCCCGGTATCATCTTCAGCGTGCGGTATCTCTTCTACGGCTACGCCGTCGTGGACCGCAACGCCCATCCGGTCGAGGCGTTAGCGCAGAGCGCCGCCGCGACCAAAGGGGTCTGGGGAGCGCTCTCCCTGTTCGGCCTGGTGATCATCATGCTCAACATCCTCGGCGCCCTGGCGCTCGGAGTCGGACTGCTCGTAACCCTCCCCGTCTCGGCGCTCGCCACGGCCTGGGTGTATCGCCGATTGACCGGAACCACGCCCGCCGCCGAAGTCCCCGCGACTGTCTGAGCGCATCGTCCAAGAACTCGCGGGAGCGCGCTCGGATCGCGTGCATCCCGCGGGTGCATCAAGTGACACCGAGTACAGCAGCGCCGGCTCTTGCTGCCTATAATGGACGGTATGAACACGTCTCTTAAACGGTCCGGCTCAGGTTATGACCTCGGCCCCATCAGCGGATCTCAGCGCGAGGACCTCGCCCGCGGCCTGAGCGAAGAGGAGCGCCGCGTGCTGCTCGCCAGCGGCACCGAGCCTCCGTTCTGCGGCGGACTGCTCGACAACAAAGCCGCCGGCATCTACGGCTGCCGGTTGTGCGGGCTGCCGCTGTTCCGCTCCGAGCAGAAGTTCGAATCGGGGACCGGTTGGCCGAGCTTCTTCGAAGTCTACGACCACGAGCATCTGCGCACCGTGGAGGACCGCAGTTACGGGATGGTCCGCGTGGAGATCCGTTGCCGCCGGTGCGACAGCCATCTCGGGCACGTCTTTCCCGACGGGCCGCCGCCCACCCATCTGCGCTACTGCTTGAACTCGGCCGCGCTGCAATTCTTCCCCAGAGGTGAGGAACCGCCGAAGGACCTCGGGCATGGGCCAGCTTAGCGCGAAGAGACGGGCGAGCCTCCCGGCCAGCGCGTTCGCGTACATCGACTCACACGGGCGGAGACGGCTCCCGATCCACGACGAGGCCCACGTCCGCAACGCTCTGGCCCGCTTCAATCAGGTCGCCTTCGAGGACGAACAGGCACGGGAACGAGCTCGGAAGCGGCTGCTGACGGCGGCCAAGAAATATGGCATCGTTCCGATCGGATTCATCACCGGCCAGCTGCAGGCTGAACGGACCCACGCGGCCGCGGGCCGTCTCGTGATCGAGCTGGGAGAGAACGCGGCCGCGGGCGAGCTCGAGCAGCGTTTGCGGCGCGTGCTGCGCGACCCAACCCTCGCCGTACTGCACTGGTCGGATGCCTCCCGAGCCTACCTCGACGGTACGGGGAAGCCGGTGGCGCTGCCGGCCGCGCGCCACAAACGCGCGGTCACGCTGCTGAAGCGGCACGGGCGCCCGATGACCGCGCTCGTGCATGACCGGACGGTCCTCGACGATCCCGATCTCGCCAAGACGGTCCTGGCGGCGGTACGCTTCGTCGTCGAACGCGACCGCGCGTACGGTCAGGTGCCGGCCACCGCCACAAACGCCGCGATGCTGCCCACTGGATTCGTCACGCTCCTGATGACCGACATCGAGCGCTCGACCGAAATCCTCCATCGGCTTGGTGATCGCTACGGTCGCATCCTGAACGAGGTCCGCCGCATGGTGCGCGGGGCAGTGCTGCGTGCCGGGGGGCGGGAAGTCGATGTCCGCGCCGACGAGTTCTTTGCCGTGTTCGCGAGCGCCGCGGATGCGGTCGCAGCCGCGGAGGTCATCCAACGCAAACTCGGCAGGCGCCGGTGGAGAGATGGACTCGATGTCCGCGTACGGATCGGGATCCACAGCGGGCGGCCGACCCTCACCGGCGCGGGATACATCGGCTTAGCCGTGCACACGGTCGCCCGCGTCTGCGCGGCGGCACACGGAGGACAGATCGTCACCTCGGGGGAGACAAGAAAGGCGCTTGCCGGCACGGCACCGGCCGGAATCCGGTTCCGCAGCCTGGGTCGACATCGCCTCCAGGGATTGGCGGGTCCGGAAGCGCTGTTCCAGGTTATTGCCGACGGGTTGCCGGGCAGGTTTCCGCCGCCGCGAATCGCACCGCGGATCCGGCGCCCCGCCCAGGCGCCCAGGGGCGCATCTCCGCCGCAACCACGTGGGGAATTGGGTCAGCTACTGCTGGGTCTCGTCGACCCTCCCTGATCCTTCGTCCGAAACCGCCTGCGGTTCCCTGCTCAAGAACGGGAGACGATCAGCGGGAGGGCGCGTAACGAAGCAGGACATTACCTGAGGGGAACCCTCGAGCCTCTAGAAGGGTCAGCCTCACGTCTTTCGGCACAGCGGCGAACAACGGCCGCCCGCGCCCGAGAATCACAGGGCTGACGACGACCTGATATTCGTCGATCAGGCTGTCCTGTGTGAACTGCGAGACAATCGATCCACTCCCGAAGATGATCATGTCCTTTCCAGGCTGCTGTTTCATCGCCTGGATTTCGGCCGGGTTCAGATCCCGGACGATGCGGGAATTCCTCCAGCTCACATCCTGGAGGGTCCTGGAGAAGACCAGCTTGGTCATCTCATTCAGGCTCCTGGCCATGGCGCGCTGCTCCGCTGAAAGCGGCCGCGCGGCATGCGGATCCTCCGCACCGGCGTCATCGGCGACGTGCGGCCAGAACTGGGCGAACAGTTCGTACGTCCGGCGGCCGAAGAGCACTGTGTCAACGTGGGGGAGGGCATCCGTGCCCATCCTATCGATGGCAGGTTCCGTGACGACCCAGTCCAGATTGCCGTCGGGTCCCGCAAAGTACCCATCGGCTGTGACTCGATTGAACATCAGGATCCGTCGCATCATACCTGCTCCGCCGTGAAGAGCTCCCTCAATAGTAGATTCCCCGCGGCGGCCGGGAAAGGATTGCACATCTGCGCAGTCTAAACCGGAGCGGTACATCCATGCGGGATCCGACCTTCTCCAGTGCGCGTGAACTGGCCGCGGCAATCCAGAAAGGCCGCGCCTCAGCCCTAGAAGTGCTCGATGCGCATCTCGCGCGGATAGTGAAAGTGAATCGGACCCTGAACGCGGTCGTGAGTCTCGATGTCGACCACGCCCGCGAACGGGCGCGACAGGCTGATGCGGCTCTGGCTCGCGGCGAGATCCGGGGACCGCTCCACGGCGTTCCCATGACGCTCAAGGACGGGCACGACGTCGCGGGCCT